>CAMBPA010000167.1 GCA_945869355.1 Bordetella parapertussis | reverse complement strand
GTATCGTCGGTACTCTGGGTCAGATTCTCGGCCCGCGTGGTTTGATGCCTAACCCCAAAGTGGGCACGGTGACTCCCGACGTCGCACAAGCAGTAAAAAATGCGAAGGCCGGTCAGGTGCAGTACCGCACAGACAAGGCAGGTATCGTGCACGCTACGATCGGTCGCGCTTCGTTTGCCGTTGATCAGCTCCAGACAAACCTGGCTGCATTGGTCGATGCGCTAAACAAAGCACGTCCTTCGGCATCAAAAGGTATCTATCTCCGCAAGCTAGCCGTGTCATCCACAATGGGTGGCGGAGCGCGTGTGGAAGTAGCATCGCTGACGGCGACTCAACAGTAATCGTCAGCAAGTAAAAGACTTTGGGCTGCACCCGGACTTGTTCGGGTGTTGCTGTCAAAGACCGCTGGAGCCCAGTTCGTCGCAAGAGAATCCTCTTTTGCACAGAACGAAGCTTAATCCCAGGATGTTTCTGGATCCAGCGCAGATGGCGTCCACGGAAGATTTCTTTTTAAGAACTCGACCAGGTTCGCCGCGTTCGGTTGATGCAACGGGAATTTTTCCCAGCGCATCTTTTGATGGAGTGTTCAAACCGTGAGTCTCAATCGTCAAGAGAAGGCAATCGTAATCGAGGAAGTCACGACGCAAGTCGCGAAAGCCCAATCGATTGTGGTCGCAGAGTACCGTGGTCTGGACGTCGCCTCTGTCACCGTACTGCGCAAAAAAGCGCGTGAGTCGGGCGTGTATCTTCGAGTCCTCAAAAACTCGTTGGCACGTCGAGCAGTTGCAGGCACGCCTTTCGAGGCATTGTCTTCAAAGCTCGCTGGTCCGCTGATCTATGGCATTAGCGCCGACCCAGTCAACGCCGCAAAAGTGCTTTCCGCCTTTGCGAAAGACAACGATAAGCTAGTCATCAAGGCTGGGGCTTTGCCCAACAGCGTACTTGATGTCAATGGTGTGAAGGCCTTGGCCACCATGCCGTCACGCGAAGAGTTGCTTTCCAAATTGTTGGGCACTATGCAGGCACCGATCGCGCAATTTGTTCGTACCCTCAACGAAGTTCCGACCAAGTTCGTGCGTGGCCTCGCGGCCGTACGCGATCAGAAACAAGCCGCGTAAGCGGGTTGCAGAAACCTCATTGAAAGACACGCGATACCAACCCCTGGCAAATTATTTAATCTGGAGTTCTACAAATGGCTACTAAAGCTGAAATCCTCGACGCAATCTCTGGCATGACTGTGCTTGAGTTGTCCGAGCTGATCAAAGAAATGGAAGTGAAATTCGGCGTATCGGCTGCTGCCGCTGCTGTTGCGGTTGCAGCGCCTGCTGCTGGCGGCGCAGGTGCTGCTGCTGCTGAAGAGCAAACCGAATTCACCGTCATTTTGACTGAAGTCGGCGCAAACAAAGTTAGCGTCATTAAGGCTGTTCGCGAAATCACTGGTCTTGGCTTGAAAGAAGCTAAAGATCTGGTGGACGGCGCACCGAAGCCTGTTAAAGAAGGCGTTGCTAAAGCTGATGCTGAAGCAGCCAAGAAGAAGCTTGAAGAAGCTGGCGCTAAGGCTGAACTGAAGTAAGCCTGCCAGCATTCGCCCGGGATAGCGATTCGCGCTCCCGGGCGTTTGCGATTTCAGAAAACCCGTCTTACGTTACCGCCAGTCGGGTTTTCTGAAGTCGTTTTGTAGTACCTGAAGTTCCTAAAGTCATACCCTTTGGCCGTGGTTGACGGCCTATGTAACCTCGAGTCGGAGTGCTCATGCCTTACTCGTTTACCGAAAAAAAGCGCATCCGCAAAAGCTTCGCGAAGCGTGAGGACGTGCAAGACGTTCCCTTTCTGCTTGCGACACAGCTTCAATCTTATCTAACCTTCTTGCAGGCTGATACGTCGGCCTCTGCTCGTAAAGAGCAAGGGCTGCAGGCAGCATTTAGTTCTATTTTCCCGATCTCCAGCCACAATCACATGGCCAGACTCGAGTTCGTCGGCTATAGCCTTGGCGAACCCGTGTTTGATGTCAAAGAATGTCAGCTGCGCGGTTTGACGTACGCCTCTCCTTTGCGTGCGAAAGTACGTCTGGTGTTGCTCGACCGCGAGGTCAGTAAACCCACCGTGAAAGAAGTGAAAGAGCAAGAAGTCTACATGGGCGAAATTCCGCTCATGACTAGCACGGGCTCATTCGTGATTAATGGCACAGAGCGTGTCATCGTGTCCCAGTTGCACCGTTCGCCGGGCGTGTTCTTTGAACACGATCGCGGCAAGACGCACAGCTCAGGCAAGTTGCTGTTCTCTGCACGTGTCATTCCTTACCGTGGCTCATGGCTCGACTTCGAATTCGACCCCAAGGACGTCCTGTTCTTTCGCGTCGATCGTCGACGCAAGATGCCTGTCACGATTTTGCTTAAGGCAATCGGTCTCACGCCCGAGGCGATCCTTTCACAATTCTTCGAGTTCGATCAGTTCGAACTGCAGCCTGAAGGCGGCATGATGGAGTTTGTGGGCGATCGTTGGAAAGGCGAAGTGGCGCGCTTTGACATTACAGACCGTAGCGGCAAGGTGCTTGTTGAAAATGACAAGCGCGTGAATGCAAAGCATTTACGTGATATTGCTGCCGCAAAGATTCAGCGTATCTCTGTGCCCGAGGACTTCCTCATCGGTCGAGTCATTGCAACAAATATCGTTGACGCTGAAACTGGCGAGCTGATTGCTGCTGCAAACGACGAAATCGTAGAAAGCACCTTGGCTGCGCTGCGTACGGCGGGAGTCAAAAACATTCAGACGCTGTATACAAACGATCTCGATCGTGGCCCATACATTTCGCAAACACTGCGCGCGGATGAAACAGCCGATCAGATGTCGGCCCGTGTCGCAATCTATCGCATGATGCGCCCTGGCGAGCCACCAACCGAAGATGCAGTCGAAGCACTCTTCCAGCGGTTGTTCTATTCGGAAGACACTTACGACTTGTCGCGTGTTGGTCGTATGAAGGTCAATAGCCGATTCGGTCGCGGTGACGATATCACTGGTCCGATGACATTGACGAATGACGACATCCTCGAGACGATCAAAGTCTTGGTCGAGCTGCGTAACGGCCGCGGTCAGATCGATGATATCGATCACCTCGGTAACCGTCGCGTACGCTGTGTGGGCGAGCTGGCTGAAAACCAATTCCGCGCAGGCTTGGTTCGTGTTGAGCGCGCTGTCAAAGAACGCCTGGGTCAGGCAGAGACTGAAAACCTCATGCCGCATGACTTGATCAACTCCAAACCCATTTCAGCAGCGATCAAAGAGTTCTTCGGCTCGAGTCAGTTGTCGCAGTTTATGGACCAGACGAACCCCTTGTCAGAGATCACGCACAAGCGCCGTGTGTCTGCATTGGGACCCGGAGGTTTGACGCGCGAACGTGCTGGTTTTGAAGTGCGCGACGTGCACCCCACTCATTACGGACGTGTTTGCCCAATCGAGACACCTGAAGGCCCGAACATCGGCCTGATTAACTCGATGGCGCTCTACGCGCGCTTGAATGAATATGGTTTCCTCGAAACACCTTACCGCAAAGCGGTCGGTGGTAGCGTGACAGACCAGATTGAATATCTGTCAGCAATCGAAGAAAGCAATTACGTGATTGCGCAGGCTAACGCCGAGCTCAGCGAAAGCGGCAAATTCACAGACGAACTCGTCGCGTGCCGTCAGGCTGGCGAGACGCTCTTGACTTCGCCCGCCAACGTTCACTACATGGATGTGGCACCTTCACAGATCGTATCGGTTGCGGCATCGTTGATTCCTTTCTTGGAACACGACGACGCGAACCGTGCGTTGATGGGTGCGAACATGCAACGCCAGGCAGTGCCTTGTTTGCGTCCTGAGAAATCGTTGGTTGGTACGGGTGTTGAGCGTACCGTTGCCATCGACTCAGGCACAACCGTACAGGCCTTGCGTGGTGGCGTGGTGGATCACGTTGATGCAGAGCGCATTGTGATTCGCGTCAACGACGAAGAAAACGTTGCGGGTGAGGTTGGTGTCGATATTTACAACCTGATCAAATACACGCGTTCAAACCAGAACACCAACATCAACCAGCGACCAATCGTTGGACGTGGTGATATCGTTGTGGCAGGTGACGTGTTAGCGGACGGTGCGTCCACAGATTTGGGCGAGCTTGCGCTTGGCCAGAACATGTTGATCGCATTTATGCCATGGAATGGCTACAACTTCGAAGACTCGATTTTGATCTCCGAAAAAGTGGTGGCTGACGATCGTTACACTTCAATTCACATTGAAGAACTGACCGTCGTTGCACGCGACACCAAGCTTGGCCCTGAGGAAATTACACGCGACATCAGCAACTTGGCTGAAACACAACTCAACCGATTGGATGAGTCGGGTATTGTGCATATCGGTGCTGAAGTGCGCGCCGACGATGTGCTGGTTGGCAAGGTCACACCGAAAGGCGAGACCCAACTCACGCCTGAAGAAAAATTATTGCGTGCCATTTTTGGTGAGAAAGCGTCTGATGTGAAAGACACTTCGCTGC
>CAMBPA010000166.1 GCA_945869355.1 Bordetella parapertussis | reverse complement strand
GATATGTACGCCAGGGATCCGATGGGGGGCGCCGAGGGTCTGCGGGCGGACGTCAAAGAACGACTCTGCGACGACCTGGCGACGTTTCCAGGCGCCGTGAGTTGGCTGGCTAGCAGCCAAGCCCGCCCGGTGGGTCTGCTCAACGCGATACCCGGGTATTCAACCTTCAAGGCGCGGCCGCTCATGAATGTGCATGATATTGCGGTGGATCCTGCCTTTAGGGGCCAGGGTGTTGGTCAAGCGCTGCTGGGAGCCTTGGAGGAGTATGCTCGGGCGAGAGGTTGTTGCAAATTGACGCTCGAAGTATTAAGCGGCAACCGGGTGGCTCAGGCTTCTTACATCAGATTTGGGTTCGCGCAATACGAGTTAAGCGCGCTAACCGGACAAGCACTGTTTATGCAAAAATGGCTTTGATTACCGTTTACTACGATGGTTCGTGTCCTCTGTGTCGCAAGGAAATTGCGTTTTATCAGCGCGCTAAGGGGGCCGATCGCATTAACTGGACCGATGTTAGCGCTGCCGGAGCCTTATCTCTTGCAGACGGTTTAACCTGCCAGGCTGCGATGGCACGATTCCATGTGCGGGGCTCGGACGAGCATTTATACAGCGGAGCACAGGCTTTTGTTAAGCTTTGGCTTGCGTTGCCGGCTTGGCGTTGGCTTGGCCTGTGTTGCACCAATAGGCCGACGTTGTGGTGCATGGAGCGGCTGTATGTGGGATTTTTAAGGATCCGACCCGCCATCCAACGCAGATTTAGATAGATCGTTGTACCAATGATGTATTCAGACAGCATTATTTCAAGCGTAAAGAAGCAACTACATGAATCCGATTGATCAGGACAAGGGCACGCCAATTTCGGTGGTTATTCGTAACCGCCTTAAAGACGCACGGAAGCGATTCCATGCCAACGATAATATTTCTGCCTACATCGAGCCAGGCGAGCTTGGTCAATTGCTCGATGAGGTCGAGCAAAAAATGAAAGGTGTGCTTGAGAGCCTGGTGATTGACACGGTCTCAGATCACAACACAAACGATACCGCAAGGCGGGTCGCCAAAATGTACGTGCAAGAAGTGTTTGGTGGGCGCTTTGCCGCTCAGCCTAAAATCACAGAGTTTCCAAACGTGGAACATCTGAACGAGCTTATGATTGTGGGCCCAATTACAGTGCGTAGTTCGTGTAGTCATCACTTTTGTCCTGTGATTGGTAAGGTCTGGATTGGTGTGATGCCCAATGAGCACACGAGCGTGATTGGCTTGTCCAAATATGCACGATTGGCGGAATGGATCATGAGTCGTCCTCAGATTCAAGAAGAGGCTGTGGTGCAGCTAGCTGATTTGATACAAGAAAAAACACAGCCAGATGGTCTAGCGGTTGTGATGAACGCCACGCACTATTGCATGTCCTGGCGCGGCGTGAAGGATGCGGATAGCAGGATGATTAACTCGGTCATGCGGGGTGTATTTCTGAAGGACGCTAATTTGCGTCGAGAGTTTTTGTCGTTGATGCCAAGAGAGAGCTAATTATGCTGGTACGTCTGTTATATGTAAGTCGTGCAGTCGATCCCGAAGACGCTAAAGCAATACAGTCGATTCTCGAGTCGGCGCGTGAGCACAATCTAGGCAATGGCATCACAGGTATTCTGTGCTACGGGGGCGGTATCTACTTGCAGGCGATTGAGGGTGGACGGCTTCAGGTCAATGAGCTGTATGGCCACATTGTTCGCGACGACAGACATAAAGACGTTGCGTTACTGCACTATGAAGAAATCACAGAGCGTCGTTTTAGTGGTTGGACGATGGGCCAGGTCAATCTTGCTAAGCTCAATACGTCGATCGTGCTGAAGTATTCCGAGAAGCCTGAGCTCGATCCGTACTCCGTATCGGGCGCAGTCTCGCTCGCGTTACTCGAAGAGCTGATGCTCACCGCTTCAATTATTGGTCGGGCGTGATAACAATGACAAAAGATCATTCGCTAGCGGTAAGGTTGTTGTTAAACATTGGTCACGGGCTCGACCATATGTTTTTGCTCATCTTTGCGGCGGCCGTTGGCGTGATGGCGCTCGACTTTGGGTTTTCAACCTGGGAAGATTTGATGCCCTACGGCGTGGGTGCCTTCGTACTCTTTGGGCTGGGGTCAATTCCCGCTGGTCGCTTAGGCGATCTCTGGGGTCGACGCAGCATGATGATCGTCTTCTTTGTTGGCATTGGCGTGGCAACGTTGCTGGCTTCCTTTGCGCAAACCGCCTGGCAAATGGCGATCGCGCTGACGCTGGTGGGGGCTTTCGCCTCCATCTATCATCCTGTCGGCATACCATTTTTGGTGCAGAAATCGCTTAATCCGGGTTATGCGATCGGTATAAACGGGCTAGCGGGTAACTTGGGCGTCGCGCTGGCTGCGATGCTCACAGGATTCTTGATCAAGTGGATTGGCTGGCGTGCAGCCTTTGCGGTTCCTGCTTTGTTTTCAATTGGCTGTGGCATCTGGTTTGCCTTGATTTGCCCGCCAGAAGTCGAAGCGCCCGCTAAGCGTAAGAGCGGTCCAAAGGTTGCGTTGTCACGGGCGATGGTAGCGCGTGTCTTGGCGGTGATGACGGTGTCTGCCGCGACGGGCAGCGTGATTTTCAACTTCACCACAAATGGCAACGGACAGTTATTCGCAGAACGCTTTCAAGGGGTGGTTGAGGACCCAGCCATACTGGGCATTCTTCTTGCAGTCGTTTATACGGTTGCATCCATCATGCAAGTGATCGTTGGCAAACTCTTAGATAAATATTCCCTGAGACCGATATTTTTGGGAATCGTGCTGTTGCAGATCCCTCTATTTGTATTGGCCGCCTATGCGCAGGGTTGGTGGTTGTTTGCGGCAATGTTGGGAGCGATGGTGTTTATTTTTGGTGCAGTGCCTTTTGTCGATGTCATGATTGTGCGGTATGTCGACGATCGCATGCGCTCACGTGTCGCGGGCATTCGTCTTTCGATCTCGCTAGGCTTAAGTTCTATTGCCGTCTGGGCGCTTGGTCCGGCCGTCAAAGGCTGGGGCTTTGAGTCCTTGCTCTTGGTCATGGCGGGTTTTGCAACATGCACCGCTATGGTCGTGATGTTCTTGCCCTCTGATTCCATGACACGGCCTGAGGCGGCGTGATGGTATCCCCGTTATCTGCAAAAGAGTTGCCTGAGTGCTTAGCCAGTGTGCGCGACTGGCAATACGACGCGGCAAAAGGCGGCAGTATTCGTCGTCAGTGGATCTTTTCGGACTTTGCCCACGCGTTTGGCTTTATGACGCGTGTTGCGTTTCTTGCCCATGAGGCCGATCATCATCCCGAGTGGCGCAATGTCTACAACAAGGTTGAGATCACCTTGACCACGCATGATGCGAACGGCTTATCCATGAAGGATATCGAGTTAGCAAAGCGCATCGATCAGATTTGATCTAAGTTGTTACGAATCTGAAGCGCTCGAGTTTGTAAACTCGTCTTGCTGCCCGCATCCATCTTTTCAATTTGACGAAAAACCATTCCAAGTCGGTGATTGCCTGACAAGGAATCGGTATGCCGAATAAAAAAGTCCCAGTACAAGGCGTTGAAGGGGCAGGCGCGTTCCCCCACTCGCAACTTCTTGTCGTAGTGGCAGCCCTTGCAGTAGTCCCCCATTCGATCAATGTAAGCAGCGCTTGATACATAAGGTTTAGTGGCCAACAAGCCGCCATCAGCAAACTGACTCATGCCGATGGTGTTGGGCAGCTCTACCCATTCAAAGGCGTCAATATAAATGCCTAGATACCAACGATGCAGCGCAGCGGGTTCAAGTCCTGCGAGTAACGCAAAGTTACCCGTAATCATCAGCCGTTGAATGTGATGTGCATAGGCGTGCTCAAGAGACTGGCCGATCGTTTTAGACAGGCATTGCATCTTGGTTTGTCCGGTCCAGAACCATTGCGGCAGGGGCGTGTCATGCTCAAAGGCGTTCGAATCCTGATAGCCTGGCATGCGAAACCAGTACACCCCCCGAATGTACTCGCGCCAACCCAAAATTTGACGAATAAATCCTTCTGCTGTGGCGATACTGATTCTGTCTTCTCGCCAGGCGGTCTGTGCCCGAAGCACAACCTCCTTAGGATTCAGCATTTTGGTATTCAGTGCGAAAGACAGGAGGGAGTGAAACATCCGCCAGCTTTGGGTGCTCATGGCATCTTGAAACTCACCAAATTGCGGCAGCACAGCGTCTATAAATCGATCGAGATCTTGCAGCGCCTCAGTACGGTTTAAGGGCCAACGAAAGGCATCGCTCTGTGACGCGCCAAAACTAGAGACGCCAGCCGTCTGAATGTCAGCCCATAGCGCAGAGTGATCATGCCTGCGGCTGTGGTCGACCGGTTCTGGAGGCGAACCATTCCAGCGTTTGCGGTTCTCGTGGTCATAGTTCCATTGACCTCCTTCAGGTTTTTTTGACGCATCAATCAAAATGGCGTGCTTGGTGCGCATCTGACGGTAGAAGCGCTCCATCAGCCATTGCTTTTGCGTTTTGAATAGC
>CAMBPA010000165.1 GCA_945869355.1 Bordetella parapertussis | reverse complement strand
CGATCAAGGCGACATCATCTTTGACGGTCGCTCAGTTGGCAGCCGCGACTTGTCGCTCAAAGAGTTTCGGCGACAAGCACAAATGGTGTTTCAGGATAGTTATGCGTCCTTGAACCCGCGTCTCACCATCGAGGACTCGGTTGCTTTCGCGCCACAGGTGCACGGCGTATCCAAAGAGGATGCAATCGAACGCGCACGCGACCTCTTAAAGCGCGTAGGTTTGGATCCCAACCGCTTCGCGGAGCGCTACCCCCATGAACTGTCTGGCGGTCAACGGCAACGGGTCAACATCGCGCGTGCCTTGGCTCTACAACCACGTCTCATCATTCTCGATGAGGCGGTATCGGCGCTAGACAAGTCCGTTGAAGCGCAAGTACTGAATCTGCTGCTCGACTTAAAGGAGGATTTTGGACTGACGTACGTTTTCATCAGTCACGACCTAAACGTTGTGCGCTATATCTCCGACCGTGTGATGGTGATGTATCTTGGTCAGATTGTTGAGATCGGCGATTGCGAAACCCTATTCCAACAGCCCAAGCACCCCTACACACGCGCCCTACTCTCTTCGGTTCCGTCGATGGACCCAGACAACCGAACGGAAGAGCCGCCACTGTCGGGGGATCCGCCCAATCCCATCAATCCCCCCTCGGGCTGTCGCTTTCACACCCGCTGTGTGCATGCACAAGCGATCTGTTCACAGAAAATGCCGGCCCTCGTCTCCGATACGGCCGGACATGGTGTTGCCTGCCTCATGCATGTGTCGGGTAGTGGACACAGCGACGCACCCGGCGCTGCGCAGGAGGTCGCATGAGCGACGAGAAAACATTCTTGGATATCCGTGACCTCACGGTGACATTCACAGGAGGTCGCAAGCCTGTGCGTGCAGTGTCCGGTGTTAATTTAAAAGTGAAGCGCGGTGAAGTGGTCGCGCTGATCGGCGAATCAGGGTCAGGAAAAAGCGTTACGCTGCGTTCCATTCTGCGCTTACACAACCCGTCTCGCTCAGTATTAGAAGGACAAATCTTGGTGGGTGACCAAGACGTCGTCAAGCTCTCGGATTCTGAGTTGTCGGCTTTTCGGGGCAAAGTAGCCTCGATGATCTTCCAGGAGCCGCTACTCGCGCTTGATCCAGTTTATACAGTGGGTGAGCAGATCACCGAAGCCATCCTGCGGCACGAGAACATCAGCAAAGAACAGGCGCGTGCGCGTGCGCTATCGCTTTTTGAGCGCGTACGCATTCCGAGTCCTGAACGTCGTCTTGATGCTTACCCGCATGAAATGTCAGGCGGCATGCGTCAACGCGCCATGATTTCACTGGCGCTGGCAAGCCAACCGCAATTGCTCCTCGCAGACGAACCCACCACGGCGCTGGATGCCACGGTACAGATTCAAATTCTGCTCTTGTTGCGTGAATTGCAGCGCGAACTTGGTCTCTCTGTTGTGTTTGTGACGCATGATATCGGCGCAGCCGTTGAGGTCGCTGACCGCATTGCCGTCATGTATGCAGGACGTATCGTCGAGCAAGGTACGACGCGAACGATCATGCGTTCGCCTCGTCACCCCTACACACGTGCCCTGCTTAAAAGTTTGGCCCATGGCTCCGTCAAGAAGGGAACGCGCTTGGAAACTATTCTAGGATCTCCTCCCGACCTGAGTAATCTGCCGTCAGGATGTGTGTTTGCAGAACGCTGCGGCCTGGCCACTGACGATTGTAGAAAAGCTCTACCTGAAACAATCTGGCTCACTGAAGATCACAGCGCTAGATGTTTCAGGGTAGACCAGACGCTCCAGCCTGTGTAAGCGCTGTTTCTCGCCGCTGGTTATCTGCCTTGGTTATTGGAGAGTTCGTTCAAACACGAACTTTCCATCTCGCCAATCTACGGGTACGACATCACGCGGCCCAAACTTGCCTTGCAGGATCAACTTCGCAATCGGATTTTCCAGTTGCTGCTGGATAGCCCGTTTAAGAGGTCTTGCACCAAAGACTGGATCAAAGCCTGTCCGGGCGATCTCGGCTTGCGCCACAGGCGAGACCTCTAATATCATCTCCTGCTGCAACATCCGTTTAGCCAGGCGCTGGATCTGCACACCGGCGATCTTCTCGATATGCGCACTATCCAGAGCATGGAACACGACAACCTCATCAATTCGGTTCAAGAACTCTGGCCGGAAATGATTTTTTAAGTCATCCCATACAACCGCTTTGATCGCTTCGTAAGGCTGACCCACCATCGCTTGAATATGATGCGAGCCAAGGTTCGAGGTCATTACAATCACCGTATTACGGAAATCGACCGTACGTCCTTGTCCGTCCGTAAGACGTCCATCGTCAAGCACCTGCAACAGCACGTTAAAGACATCGGGATGCGCTTTCTCTACCTCATCGAGCAATATGACGCTATAAGGTTTACGACGCACTGCCTCGGTGAGATATCCACCCTCTTCGTAGCCAACATAGCCTGGCGGAGCACCGATCAACCGTGCAACCGAATGCTTTTCCATGAATTCGCTCATGTCGATTCGAATCAGTTGCTCATCTGAATCAAACAAAAAGTCTGCCAAGGCCCGGGTCAGTTCAGTTTTACCCACACCAGTGGGGCCGAGAAATAAAAACGATCCATACGGGCGTGAGGCATCGGACAACCCAGCACGCGAGCGCCTGATGGCATCAGCAACCAACCCAACAGCCTCATCTTGTCCAATGACACGCTGATGCAAACGATCTTCCATTTGCAATAACTTATCGCGCTCACCCTGCATCATTTTCGACACTGGGATACCCGTCGCACGTGAAACGACCTCCGCAATCTCCTCCGCACCCACCTGTGTGCGCAACAGACGTGGTTTGTCGCTCGCATCAGCCGCTGCGCCAGCACCTTCCGCTGCTTTCAGACGAGTCTCAAGCTCGGGCAACTTGCCGTATTGAATTTCAGCGAGCTTGTCGAACTGACCTTTGCGTTGCAATTCAGCCATTTCCGCGCGGGCACGCTCGATCTCTTCTTTAATCGACTGCGTCCCTTGGACTGCCGCTTTCTCGCTCTTCCAGATCACTTCGAAGTCGTTGTACTCGCGCTGTAGTTTTTCAAGCTCTTCTTCGATAATTTGAAAACGGCGCATCGAGCCCTCGTCGGTCTCTTTCTTGACGGCCTCACGCTCAATCTTTAATTGAATGATCCGGCGATCAAGACGATCCATCAATTCGGGTTTAGAGTCGATTTCCATACGGATACGGGCTGCCGCCTCATCGATCAAATCGATGGCCTTATCCGGTAAGAATCGGTCTGTGATGTAGCGATGCGAAAGTTCAGCGGCTGCGACAATCGCCGGATCAGTGATCTCTACACCATGGTGTAACTCATAGCGTTCCTGTAGACCACGTAAGATCGCAATGGTTGACTCCACATTGGGTTCATCGACAATGACCTTCTGGAAACGACGTTCCAGTGCCGCATCTTTTTCAATGTATTTGCGGTATTCATCCAGTGTGGTGGCACCAATGCAATGCAACTCCCCACGTGCCAAGGCGGGTTTCAGCATATTGCCTGCATCCATTGCACCTTCGGCCTTACCTGCGCCGACCATAGTGTGGATTTCGTCGATAAAGATAATGCTGCTGCCATCGTCCTGTGACAATTCTTTCAGCACAGCCTTTAAGCGCTCCTCAAATTCGCCACGGAATTTTGCGCCAGCAAGCAAGCTTGCTAAATCAAGCGAAAGCACTCGTTTGCCGCGCAAACTCTCAGGCACTTCATCATTCACAATGCGTTGGGCCAAGCCTTCAACAATGGCGGTCTTGCCCACTCCGGGCTCACCGATCAACACGGGATTGTTTTTTGTACGACGTTGCAGAATCTGTATTGCACGTCGAATCTCATCGTCACGTCCGATGACTGGATCGAGCTTTCCCTGGCGGGCACGCTCGGTCAAGTCCATCGTGTATTTCGATAAGGCTTCACGATTAGACTCGCCCTCTTGATCTTTCACAGCTGCGCCACCACGTACGGCATCAATGGCGGCTTCAAGCGCTTTGCGCTGCAAACCGGCTTCTTTCAGCGCACGTCCCACGTCTCCTTTGTCATCGGCCAAGGCCAATAAAAAGAGTTCACTGGGGATGTAGGTGTCACCGCGTTTTGAGGCTTCCTTATCCACACGTGTGAAAACAGCCTGCAGGTCGCGGCTGACTTGAATGTTGTCATCACCGCCTTTGACTTGCGGCAACGCCTTCAGGATCGAGGCTAGACTCGTTTGCAATTTATTGATCGCCACGCCCGCGCGTGCGAGCAAGCTTGCTGCGCCGCTCTCACTGTCGGCGAGTAACGCAGACAGGACATGAGCCGGTTCGATGTAAGGGTGGTCCTGACGCGCGGCCACACTTTGTGCATCGGCGAGCGCTTGCTGGAATTTGGTCGTAAGTTTGTCAAAACGCATGGTGGTGCTCCTAACGAGGTGCGGCTTGTGGCCAAGATTTGATGCATAGAAGATGCGGGCAAAGCGCCACTTTTCAATGGGTGTTTGCACAAATTCCATGCAGCT
>CAMBPA010000164.1 GCA_945869355.1 Bordetella parapertussis | reverse complement strand
CCAAGCACTGGAACACCCAAAGAAAACACAGCCTCAGGCACCTTAAGAGAATCTTCGTCATAGGCTGAGCCGTGACTGCCCGAAAGAATAATTCCCTTGAGACCTAAGCCCAGCTGCTTCTGCAGAAAATCGGCCGAAACATCGCCAGGATGAAGTTCGCAATACACCCCAGCTTCGCGTACGCGGCGCGCGATTAACTGTGTCACTTGTGAGCCGTAATCAAGAATAAGAATGCGCTGGTGCATACGAGTCAAGCCTGTCTGAATGAAAGACACCGGCTATTGAGCCGGTGCCAAAAGATACCGCACCCGCATACGCGCAGCGGGCCAAAACTTAGTCTGCGCGGTAGTTTGGTGCTTCTTTAGTGATCTGGACATCATGTACATGCGACTCACGCATCCCTGCCGCAGTGATTTGCACGAACTCTGGTTTGGTACGCATTTCTTCAATTGAAGCGCAACCACAGTAGCCCATTGATGCGCGCACACCACCCACTAATTGGAAAATAATCGCTAAAACACTACCTTTGTAAGGTACGCGTCCTTCAATACCTTCAGGCACAAGCTTGTCAGCATTATTAGCGGGATCTTGAAAATAGCGATCTGCCGACCCATCGGTCATCGCGCCCAAGCTACCCATACCACGATAGGATTTATAAGAGCGTCCTTGGAATAACACAACCTCGCCAGGCGCTTCCTCAGTGCCGGCAAACATTCCGCCCATCATCACTGTTGAGGCACCCGCAGCAATCGCTTTCGCGACGTCGCCTGAGAATCGAACGCCACCGTCCGCAATCAACGGAACGCCTGTCCCCTCGAGTACTTTAGACACATCGGAAATTGCAGTGATCTGAGGAACGCCCACGCCGGCCACGACACGCGTCGTGCAAATCGAGCCAGGCCCGATGCCTACTTTGACCGCATCTGCACCCGCATCCAACAGAGCACGCGCTGCGTCAGCGGTAGCGATATTGCCACCAATCACTTCTATTTTAGGGAAATTGGTCTTGACCCAACGTACGCGTTCGATCACACCGGCCGAATGCCCGTGCGCCGTGTCAACCACAATCACATCGACACCCGCAGCGACTAGCTTCTCAACGCGCTCTTCGGTTCCGTCACCCACTCCAACCGCTGCACCGACCCGTAATTGGCCGTGGCTATCTTTACATGCAGCAGGGTGCTCTGTGTTCTTGACGATATCTTTTACTGTCGCCAACCCGCGTAATTCAAACGCGTCGTTGACAATCAACACGCGCTCAAGGCGGTGTTTATGCATGAGTGTTTGCGCCTCAGCGAGGGTGGCGCCTTCCTTCATCGTGACCAAGCGCTCTTGCGGCGTCATGATCGAACTAATTAAGGCGTCGAGGCGATCCTCAAAGCGTAGATCTCGGTTAGTCACAATGCCCACCACCTTGCCGTGCTGCACCACAGGCAGGCCTGAAATACCATGCTGACGCTGCAGTGCAATCGCATCGCGCACGGTCATATTGGGGGTGAGCGTAATGGGATCGATCACAATACCGAACTCGTGTCGCTTGACGCGCGCCACTTCTTTGGCCTGTTGATCGGCAGTTAAGTTCTTGTGAATGATGCCGATACCGCCCTCTTGTGCCATCGCAATGGCAAGCCGAGACTCTGTGACGGTGTCCATCGCAGCCGAAACAAGGGGAATATTCAGAGAAATATTCCGGGTCAGGCGAGTCACAAGCGACGTGTCGCGCGGAAGCACCTGCGAAAAGGCAGGTATCAACAACACATCATCGAAGGTCAGCGCGGTTTGGATAAGACGCATACACAAAGCTCCGAGCGCAAAGCGTGATTATACGATAGCGCGAGTTAGCCTATGTGGGCCCGCGCATTTTGGAAAAACCGCATCCAGGGCGTGTAGGGGCCGGACGAATCCTTATCCCCCCAAGCCCTAGGCGACCAGGACATCATCACATTTCGGGTCACACGCTCCGGGTGAGGCATCATCACGGTGAATCTGCCATCCAACGTCGTCACCGCGGTCAATCCCTCCGGGCTCCCGTTGGGGTTAAAGGGGTAGCGCTCAGTGGGCGTGCCGTAGTGATCGACAAAATGCGCAGCACGGAGCACTTTTTCAGTATTGCCCTGCCGGGAAAAGTTCGCATAGCCTTCGCCGTGGGCAACCGCAACGGGTATGCGTGCACCGGTCATTCCCATAAAGAAAAGAGAAGGACTCTCCACCACTTCCAACAATGACAGGCGAGCTTCGTACTTTTCTGACTGATTTCGCGTAAACCGAGGCCAGTGCTCGGCGCCTGGAATCATGGCGGCCAGCGCAGCCATCATTTGGCAACCATTACACACACCCAGTGCGAAAGTATCTTTACGCGCAAAATACGCAGAAAACTGATCGGCCAATTGGTTATTAAACAAAATACTGCGCGCCCAACCTTCGCCGGCTCCCAGCACATCGCCGTAACTGAATCCGCCCACTGCAACGAGACCCTGAACGTCTTTTAAATCCACCACCCCATTTTGTAAGTCGGTCATATGCACATCCCAAGCTTCAAAGCCAGAACGGTCAAATGCCCAAGCCATCTCGACTTGGCTATTACAGCCTTGCTCACGCAAGATCGCAATACGGGGACGTTGTGCTAAGTTCAAATAGGGTGCTGCAATGTTTTCTTGGGGATCAAAGCCGACGAGGCCTGACATACCCGGATCTTTTGCATCCAACCAGAGATCGAACTCCGCCTGGGCACACGCTGGATGATCGCGACGTGAAGCAATGCGATAAGTCACGTCGCTCCATATCCGACCGAGGTCTGCGCGAGACTTATTCCAAATCATCTTTCCGTCACGGAAAATCTCGATCGCATCATTTGTGTTGAGCGATCCCACAACATGTGAGTGCGCAGACAACCCAGCGCCGCGCAATACCTGCATCACCGCATCGCGCTCGGCAGCAGGCACTTGGATCACCGCCCCAATCTCTTCGCTAAAAAGCGCTTTTAATGTCAGTTCATCACGTTGCACAGCCACCTGTTCAGGGCGAATTTTGTAATCTCCCCAATCTGCTGCATTTGCATCAATCGTGAGCATGTCAAGGTTCAAGGACACCCCGGTATGCCCCGCAAACGCCATTTCACACATCGTCGTGAACAAGCCGCCATCGGAGCGATCGTGATACGCCAACAGCACCCCGCTTTGCGCAAGGGCACGAATGGTGACAAACATCGTGCGCAAGGCTTGAGCGTCATCGACATCGGGCACCGTCTCACCAACTTGATTACACACTTGCGCCAAAATAGAGGCGCCCATTCGATGCTGGCCACGTCCTAAGTCGATCAAAATCAAGCTGGTGGGCCCAACATCGGTACGCAATGCTGGAGTCAGGGATTGACGAACATCTGCGACCGGTGCGAAGGCAGTCACAATTAAAGAGACTGGCGAAATGACCTTGCGCGCGTCCGTGCCTTCTGTCCAAGCCGTTTGCATAGAGAGCGAATCTTTACCCACAGGAATTGAAAGACCCACCTCTTGACACAGCATACTGACAGCCGAAACCGTATCGTAGAGCGCGGCATCTTGTCCGGGCGCACCGCAAGCGGCCATCCAGTTCGCCGATAGCTTGATATCCTCCATCTGCGCCACATCGGCTGCCGCTAGATTCGTCAGGGCTTCTGCAACGGCCATCCTTCCGGACGCGGGCGCATTAATCATCGCAAGCGGTGTGCGCTCACCCATCGCCATTGCTTCGCCGCGCGTATCGTCATGGTCGGATAATGTGACGGCGCAGTCCGCCACAGGAATCTGCCATGGCCCCACCATTTGATCGCGACACGACAAACCGCCAACCGTACGGTCACCGATCGTGATCAGGAAAGACTTGTCTGCAACGGTCGGGTGTTGCAGCACACGCGTGACTGCATCGTCTAGCGATATCACTGTCAAATCAAGTGCCGAGGTCTCGGGCGTTCGCCGCTTCACGTCCCGCGTCATGCGCGGTGGCTTACCGAGAATCACGTCAATCGGCACATCCACGGGCCTCGTCCCGACTTGAGGTTGAATCGGGTCGAGTCCAGGTAACCCTTCACCGATCACCACTTTTAATTGCCGCTCTTTCGTCGCCACGCCAACAATTGCAAAGGGGCAACGTTCTCGTTGCGCGATCTGCTCAAACCGCGCTAAGTCTTGTGGAAGTACCGATAGTACGTAGCGCTCTTGTGATTCATTGCTCCAAATTTCTGCGGCAGACATGCCGGATTCTTCGAGCGGTACGCGCTTTAGATCAAAGGTTGCCCCACGCCCCGCGTCATTGACCAACTCAGGAAAGGCGTTAGACAGTCCACCCGCTCCGACATCATGAATGGCAACAATTGGATTATTGGCACCCTGCTGCCAACAGCGATCAATCACCTCTTGGCAGCGGCGTTCAATCTCGGGATTGCCACGTTGGACTGAATCAAAATCTAACGCTGCCGTATTCGTGCCCACGGCCATACTTGAGGCGGCACTTCCGCCCATGCCAATACGTAGACCCGGGCCACCAAGCTGTATCAACAACGAACCGGGTTG
>CAMBPA010000163.1 GCA_945869355.1 Bordetella parapertussis | reverse complement strand
TAAACTGCGCAGAAACCGTGCCTCAGGGCCTAGGCGTGCAATCACGGCAACTAAGACCGGCAGGGCTAAAAATTTCAACGTATCCCATCCGCCCGCAAACCCCGAATACGGCACCAAACGTAGCAGCTTTGAGAACAACCACTGGCCGGCAATGATATAGAAGAGGCCGGAAATCGACAGCATGACGACACACAACACGACGCCCCAGAAATCCAAGTGTGTCGTTCTAAAAAATACCAGAAGCAACGCAAACGCAATACTCACGAGCAGACCCAGAATGAATGTCGGGATCGCCAACGCAAGGCTTGGCCACATTCGTTTGCCAATCTCGCGCCCACTATCCCTACCCTCATCCGAGGCGCCGAAATCAAATTTAAGCAGCGGTACCGAGCGTTGATAAAAAATAGTGTCGGTATATTGCGCGAGCCCACTCTGTTGCGTGTTGACGAAAAGCGGCTTGTCATAACCGCGTTCCGCTTTCCACTTCGCAATCGCATCCGTACTCACGCGCTGCCCGCCAATCGCTAAACGCGCCATATCATCGGGCGTATTCACGGCAAAAAATAATACAAAGGTGAACAGATTGACCCCAATTAAGATCAAGACGCCATACAACAGTCGACGCACAACGTAGCCGATCATTTTTTAATCTCCGCTGGATCACCCATCGCATTCTGTTGCGCTTGAGCGCGCAGCGCGCGCCAAGCAGGCCAAATCAGCAAACCCAGCAAGCTAAATAGAACCAACAGCGGCCACCACACAGGCGGATTCCATTCGGCTATTTTTGTTTTGCGCAAATCACTGTCGATCTTCATGTACTGCAAGGTGTTACGCACCATCTGTGTGGGCTTGGCATTGCCTACCCATTGTTGGAAGGCCCCACCTGACTTGGGAAACAAACCAAACATCCAGGGTGCATCTTCTTGTACGATTGTGGTCATCTGGGCGATAAGCTGCTCTTTTTCTGGACCATCAGGTAGGTCTCGCATTTTTTCAAAGAGTACGTCGTAATCAGCATTGACGTAGTTCGATGCGTTCTCTCCGCCTTTCTCTGCCTTTACATTAGGGCCATAAAGCAAAAAGAGAAAATTTTCGGCATCAGGATAATCAGCCACCCATCCCCACATATACATTTGTGCGACACCACGCGCCATCTTCTCTTGAAAGCGGTTGTAGTCTGTCGCGCGAATATCGAGCTGCACGCCGATCTGCGCAAACTGTCTACGCATCCAGTCCAAGGTCGGGCTCGAGCCACCCGCGCCACTGGCGGAATCGAAATACAGCACAAGTGGTTCACCCGTCGTGGCATGACGACCATTCGGATAACCCGCCTCGGCTAACAACCGTCGCGCCTGATCCAGTGATTTGCGTTTCGCTTTGCCATCGATGGTGTCGTAGACCACAGGATTAATGCCGGCCACGCCAGACTGATAACCAAGAATCCCCGGCGGGATCGGGCCATACGCAACCTGCGCTTGATCGTTTTGGAAGATCGCAACAAACTCTTCCCAATTGAAGGCAATACTTAACGCCTGACGCAATTTGCGATTGCGCACTTGCTGCTCTGGGGTGTCGCCACGTCCCACAACTGGATCGCGCCAGTTAAAACCAAAGTACTGCATCTGCGCTTCAACTGTGGTTGGCAACTGTATGCCGTGCTTGGCGTAAAGCGCTGCCTTTTCTGTTGAGTCTGACGCCGCGACAAGCATCGCGACACCGGTATCACCACGATCAACTTGCGGTATATCGTAATACCCTTGCATGAATTTTCCTTGCAAGGGAATACTTTCTTTTTCTATATTGAAGACGATGCGATCAATAAACGGCGTCATCTTTCCGCAGTCGTCTAATAAGCCTTTCGCGCGATCAGCAGGCTCCCCTTCGCACGGATAGGGTTCCCCGCGGAAGTTCGGATTACGCGACAATACATGGCGCCGATTCTGAAGAGACTCCGTCAACATATAAGGCCCTGTTCCAACCGGCCAGTTATTGAGCGTGAGATTGCGCTGCGCCAGACCAGGCTGACTATAGAAACGATCGGCCTCCCAAGGGATGGGGGCCACAAAGGTCATCGCCAACCAATACTTAAATTGTGGGTACAACCCTTTCACACGAATCCGTAGCGTGTATTCGTCGAGCGCCTCCACACCAGAGAACCCAAAACTACGTAAATCTAACCAAGGCAAGTCGCGTGAACCAAGTGGTACGTCTTTGCGAAGTGCGGTATCGATCTCTCTCAAGCGAGCGCCATACTCTTTCATGCCAACGACATGTTGAGCGAGCGTTGAAAAAATCGGCGAGGCAACACGAGGACTTGCCAAGCGACGAATCGCATAGACATAGTCATGCGCGTTCAGCTCGCGCGTACCCTGTTGCGCAAAATCACTGATCACAAATTTTTCAGCCAGCTGCTCTGGCGTCAAGGGCCAATAGCGATAACGACCATCTGACTGACGCGCAAACACAGGATGCGGCTGATACTGAATGCCCTTACGTAAAGGGATATCGTAAATACTCTCTGCAATATCTTTCGGCGCAGTATCTGCGCCCAACTTATTACCTTGCTTATCGACATAGGTCGGTTCAGCGACCTCAAGCGCCGTACGCGGGATCAACTCGTACGGACGCTTTAAATACTGGTAGCCATACAGCGGCTCGTAGATGTTGTAGGTATACGGAGTTTCATCCGTCGAGTATGAGCGCGCCGGATCAAGATACTTGGGCGATCTCTGTGTGAACGCGGTGTACAGCACGTTTTTAGTTTCAGCACCTGCTGTGTAAGGACTGTTAATGGGTGAGTCTATCCCTTGCGGGCCACAGCCAGCCAAGACTGCACCACACGCCAACGCAGCGCAGAGCTTTTTCACTTGCACTTCTTGTTTTGCCAGCACACGACACGCCATTCCCAAGGCGCTACCGCCCCGGGCTCAGCCCAAAGACCGAGCTTCTTTTTTTGTGCATCGCCTTGGATGCCCACTAGGGTCTTATCGCGCAAAAACTTTCCCTTCGCCTGCTGGTTTGCCCAGGCCATGCCGTCTTGCACCTGCAAGCGATTTGCGGTTGTTCCGTTAGCAGGTACGTCACAGACATCTCGGCCATAGTGGTCTTTCTCATAACAGGTTAACGTCAATGTTTTACCTGCAACATAATCTGCCAGATTTTTGCGGGATGCCTCACCAAACGGTTGACCAGGACGTTCGCTGCCGTGACTAGTTTCCGGCGCATCGATGCTTGCCAAACGAATCCGGTGCTGCGTCTTGTCCACCAGCAAGTTAATTGTGTCGCCATCAGAGACCTGCACCACCTTGCCCGTCAGCGCATATTGCCCCGAACCTTGTGCGAGAGCGGAATCTGTCAGCGCAAACAGGCCCATTGCACTCACGGCCACCGTTGCTGCCACGAGCCCCCGGCTCGTATTGAGAGTTGAATTTATATACAAGTTTTTCATTTAAGTTATTGATTTATTTAATTTTTTATAAAGGCACACTCACAAGCTTTTCAGCTAGTTTACGTTCACAGCCATTTTGCTTGCCGAAATTTATAAAACAAGACCCCGCAAATCGTACCCATTAGCCCCAAGATAGCCAAGTAGCCATATTTCCATTGGAGCTCTGGCATGTACTCAAAGTTCATTCCATAGATCCCTGCGATGGCCGTGGGCACCGCGAGAATGGCGGCCCAGGCTGCCAGACGGCGGGTTGTTTCGGTTTGCTTGGCTTGTTCGATCAGCATACCTGCCTCGAACGCAAAACTTAGTCCGTCACTCAAGTTATCCAACACGCGGTCTACACGGTTAACCCTGTCAGCGAGATCTGCAAACAACGGTCGCGCCGAGGCTTTAATCGGCAAAAATTCTCGATGGGATAAGCGACGGCAGACCTCGCCTAGCGGTGTAATCGCATTATGCATTCGCTGAAAATCTCGACGCAGCTGATAGAGCCGTCTGACTTTTAGCTTTTCCAATCCCCTTAAAATCATCCCCTGCTCCATCGGCTCGGCGGCGCGCTCAAACATATCGTGCGCGAGGTTATAGCGATCAATCAACAGATCCAGCAACTCACAAACCACAAAGCCGCTACCCTGCGCAAGCTGGTCGGGTCGGCTCTCGAGTCGTTGTCGTAAAGCCGTATGAGAGGCGAGCGCACCGCGACGCAGCGTAATCAGATAATTTGACCCAATCAAAAATTGCGTCTCACCAAACGCTGGCAAACCATCGGTGCTTCGCACTTCGACTGTCATCGCGACCGCAAGCAGCGCCGCCCCGTAATCCATCACTTTGGCTACTCGGTGCATTGCCGCCATATCCTGCCCAACTTCAGGCGCTAACCCTAGCTGTGCAACAATCCCGTCGATCAGGCTCGGGGCCGGGTCAAGCAGACCGACCCATAAAAAGGAATTTTCAGCCTTGAGTGCAGCATTTATCTGTGTGACATCGACGGCACGTCCTTGACCGTCAGGGCCATACAGGGAGGATGCCACCACTGCAGCAGAAGCATCAGAGAAAGGAGCGGAGTCGGTCATTAAAAACATCCAAAAATAAAAAGTGGCCTC
>CAMBPA010000162.1 GCA_945869355.1 Bordetella parapertussis | reverse complement strand
CGCGAATTGTTCCGGTGTGTCGGTGCTGCTTTGTGCACCGATCTCGGCGATACGCTTGACCATCGCAGGCGAGGCCATAACTTTCATGACTTCTGCGTGCAGACGATTTACGATCGGCTTGGGTGTGCCGGCTGGCAAGAACAGCGCATACCATTCGTAAAGCTCAAAGCCAGGGAAGCCAGATTCTGCAATCGTTGGGATATCCTTTAGGGCCTCGGGTCGTGTCGCACCCGTCGTTGCGATAGGACGAAGCTTTCCACTCTTAACGTGTGGGATCGTCGAGGTTGGGCTGTTGATCAACATCTGGATATGTCCAGCAAGCAGATCTGTGAGCGCTGGACCGCCACCTTTGTAGCCGATCTCGGTGATGTCGACCGCGGCAAGCTTAATCAGGTATTGCATAGACAGCTGGCCCGAGGTCAGGCCACCTGGTGTGCCGTAAGCCAAGGAGCCTGGTTTCGCTTTTGCTAGCGCAATAAGCTCTTTTAGATTCTTCGCAGGCACGCTAGGGTTGACGGTGAGAATGCCAGGCATCAGCGCGAGCATCGCAAGAGGGATGAAATCTTTCTTGGTGTCGTAAGGCAAGCTCTTGGTAATGTGAGGATTAATGGCGTGGGCGCTAATGAACAGACCAATTGTGTTGCCATCAGGAGCTGCCCTTGCAACTTCTCGCGTCGCAATCGTGCTGTTCGCACCTGGCTTATTCACCACGAGCACGGGCTGGCCAAGGGCTTTTGAGAGGTCGGGAGCAATCGCTCGTGCCAGAACATCTGAGGTGCCACCCGGTGCAAAGGTAACGATGATTTGTATTGGCTTATTTGGCCAGTCAGTTTGTGCAAAGCTCGAGAGCGCGAAACTGCTCGCCGCAAGTGCAAACAAAAATTTTATTTTTTTCATCTAAAGTCTCCAAGTGTGATGTGTTCTAGTTTTAATGGTCTGCTTCGTATGTTATTTCAAAACCTCTTGCGTGTGTGCACCAAGCATGGGGCTTGTGCTATCGGGGTTTTCGCTTAAGAAGACTACGCTAATCGGTGTTGGCAAGGCCGGCATGCGTTGTCCGCTAGCGACAATGAGCCTGCGACTAAAGACGCCTCGCGCGTTGAAGTGCGGGTCAGCGACGGCTTGCTCCAAGTCGATGACTTCGGTCACGCAGGTGTCTTTGCCTTCAAATTTTTCGAGCCAGTACGCTGCCGGATGTTGAGCGATGATTTTTGCGACACTGGCTTTCACAAGAGCTGGATTGTCGAGATGTTTAAGTTCAGATAAACCAAGAATCGACAGAAAGTTATTCCAAAACTTATCCTCCAGTGGAGCGGCTGCAAGATACTTATCATCTGCGGTTTGATAGATCTGATACCGAGGGCTACCGCCCGTCACGAGTTCGTCCCCAGATCTTGGCCACTGGTTGGCTGCCCATCCATTACCGAGTCCCCAGTACATTAATGGAAATAGATTGTCAGACATGGATATATCAAGATGACACCCAACGCCGATTTGATCGCGGTGGCGTAGTCCTAATAAAATATTCATCACGGCTGGGTAAGCGCCCGCTGCGAGGTCTGCGGTGAGGACAGGTGGCACGAAGGGTGCACCTGACTGATCACTGCCAAGACGCACCATGCCGGTACGCGCTTGATAATTCATGTCATGCGCTGCAACTTGAGCATAGGGACCATACTGCCCAAAACCCGTAATCGAGCAGTAAATGATGCGTGGGTTAATCGCTTTCGCGGCCTCGTAGCCTAAGCCCAGACGATCCATGACTCCCGGCCTAAACTGCTCAACGATGACATCTGCCTGTGCAATCAGACTTTCGATTTTTTTTCGAATAACAGGATCTTTGAGATCAGCAATGATCGATTTTTTTCCACGATTCAAGAGGCAGAAATTGACACTGTCAGAACCCAGCTTGGGTTCGTAGTCGCGCATGTCATCGCCGGATGCGCGTTCAATCTTAATAACGTCAGCCCCTGCGTCAGCCAAGAGCAGCGTGCACATTGGTCCAGGCAATAGCGTACTGAAGTCCAGTACTTTGACTCCCTCAAGCGGCTGCATCATCATCCTCGATGAGAAGATTCTGCTTTAACCAAGCGTTACGCGCACGACGAGCTGGCGCATAGGCCTCTTGGCCAAGCTGTTCATAGAGGTCTTGGGTGACCTCGAAATGATGGTGTAACCCTGAGCGATTTAATAGTGCGATCGGACCATCTGGATAACCCAGACCGAGTCTGAGCGTCATGTCCATATCATTCGCGGAAGCGAGGCCTTCATCGAGACGACGCAGGGCGGCGTTGTAATACGGCCGAATCAATTTATTCAGAATTCGACCAGGAAAATCGTGGCATACCGCTACGACTAGCCCTGCAGCCTCAAAAGCCGCACGCGCAGCGGCGAGTGCTTGGGCACTGGTGTAGGGCTTGCGCACGAGTTCCACGAGCTTTGTTGGCGCATCGTCACCCAAACGGAAACGAGCAAATCCAAGCACATTCTCAGGGCCGTTGTCGTCATCAATATGAATGCCTAAACATTCGTTACCGAGTTCGATGGCGATGAATGCCGCGGCCTCGTGATCAAACACTGAATTGGCAAAGGCTTCAGCGGCATCTTGGCCGATATATACCAAGCTTGTGGCTTTGGAATCTGCTTGATCGATCAAGGCATGCTTGTCGGGAAAGGACTGACTGTCGCCTACTGCAATGATTTGATAACTCATCTTGTCAGGCTCCGAAAATCTTGTTGCTGTCATAGGTGTGAAAGCCCTTGCCGCTTTTACGACCCAAGCGTCCTGCACCAATCATGCGCTTGACCAGCGGTGGGCATGCTGCCCGCGGCTCGTTCGTCACGCCGTGAAGCGCCTCGCAGAGTAAGAGTTGCGTATCCATACCCACCATATCGAGCAGTTCAAGTGGGCCCAGTGGGTAGCCGAGCGCAGTTTTAACAGCAAGGTCGATGTCTGCGGGTTCGGCAACACCTTGGTCGACCAGATTAATCACGTCGTTATGCCAAGGGACAAGAAAGTAATTGAGAATAAATCCAGGGGTATCACGGGTGCGCACAGGACGCTGCCCGAGGGCTTCACATAATTGCCACGCTTTGTCGAAGGTCTCGTCTGAAGTATTCATTCCAGGCGACATTTCAACCAGTTTCATCAATTGTGCAGGTAGGCAAAAATGCATGCCGACAAAACGATCGTCACGCCCGGTTCCGCCCGCAATCTCGGTAATCGATATGGTCGACGTATTGGAAGCAAAAATAGTGTGGGAGGGACAGACATCATTGAGCTGTTTAAAGATAGCGTGCTTGACCTTAAGATCTTCAAACACCGCCTCGATGACTAAATCGCAATCGCTGAAATCTTGAATACTTGTGGTGGTTAAAAATTGCGCCATGATCAGCGCGTCTTCACCCTCGGCAAGTTTGCCTCGTTCAACAGATTTTTTGAGAAAAGCGGCGGCTTGTTTGCACGCGTTCTCTAGGGGCTCGGGCTTTAGGTCGTAAATGCGGGTTTTAAAGCCGGCACGTGCCGCAACGATGGCAATACCAGTCCCCATCGTGCCACAGCCGACAATGCCAATCGTTTGCTTGGCGTTCATTTTTTATCCTTGCGTAAAAAGCTGCGCCCAATCAATTGCCGATGGACCTGATTAGTACCTTCCCAAATTTGCGTAATCTTGGCATCGCGCATGAGGCGCTCCACACGATAGTCCTTGCAATAGCCGTAGCCGCCTAGGAATTGCACGGCATCGGTCGCGATCCGCATCGCGAGATCGGTCGCTTTGAGTTTAAGAATCGATGCCTCGATGCCCACATCAGGGGCGTCGTCTTCAATCAACTGAGCGACCCGCCAAAGCCAAGACTCGACCAGCACAAGTTCGGCAGCGAGGTCGGCGATATTGAACTGTAAGCCTTGAAACTCTAGGAGCCGCTTGCCCGACTGACTGCGATTGTTCATGTATTCAATCGCATCTTCAAAGGCTGCGCGAGCGATTCCAAGGGCGTGCGCGGCGACGCTCGGCCTGGATTTATTGAGCGAGGCGAGTAAGATTTTTAAACCGTCACCGGGGGCGCATAAAAGATTCGTGCGAGGAATGCGCGCGTTGTCGAAGGCTAAGGATGCGGTGCCCGAGGCGCGTGTGCCCATTTTGTCTTCGGTGCCGGTGATGCTGAAACCGGGGGTTCCTTTTTCGAGGACCACTGCAGAGATCGATTCCTTGCTGCCAGGGATGTCACTCCATTTGCCAAACATGATGTAGAGATCAGAAACATCTCCGTTCGAGATGAAAATCTTACTGCCATTCACAATGATCGAATCACCCTCCGGCGTAAAAGTGGTTTTCATGCCCGTAGCATCAGACCCAGCTGTTGGCTCAGTGATGACTAATGACGCTAGTCCACCTTCAGCGATACGAGGGAGTAGACGTATTTTTTGCTCTTCGTTGCCGAAGTCCATCAAGGGTTTAATAGCATGAAAATTTGTCGCCCAGATGATGCCGGTCGAGGCGCAGGCTTGACTAAGTTCGCGCACGCACGCGAGATAGCAAGCGTAAGAAAGTGGTGC
>CAMBPA010000161.1 GCA_945869355.1 Bordetella parapertussis | reverse complement strand
AGAATAGCGATTGGTCGCTGGGCCCAACTGGTATGTGAGTGCTTTGACCAGCTCTACCTCGATGGACAATCTCAGGGAAGAGTGCTTGTTTTAAATATTCACCCTTGGATCACAGGGCAACCATATCGAATTAAGGCATTTACTGAAATTTTGGCTCACATCACAAAACACAAAGATGTTTGGATCACTACCGGAAGTGACGTTGTCGATTGGACGATAAGCCAAGTCGATACACAGTAGGCGTAAGGCGCGTATTAACTGCAGTAACCCATACCCGTCTAGTTCAATCCACCTTCGGATAGCTTTTTGTTGTCCGAGTTGGAGGCCATACTCAGAGCAAACCAAATTGAGCTTTAATCTTGTTGGATATCCGGCGTCAACAACCGTTTGACTCTTTCAGCCTAACCCAGCCAGATTCAATATGTTTACGCATACAAAATATAGCCGCCGAGATATCACCTGAGCTCAATGCCTGAAAGATCGCCTCATGCTCCTTGATGGCTTCGTCTCCTCGATTGGTCAATCCGTTAATCACATCAAATGGGTAACGCGCCCAGAGAATCTGAACAAAGTGCAAGGTCTGCGGTAAATCGGCAACGTCGTACAAAAGACGATGCAATCTATAGTTCACGCCACGAGCTACTGCTCGGTCATTTGATTTGAAGGCCGCTGCAAACTCATCCGCAAGAAGTCTCAACGCTTCAAGGTCAGCGGAAGTTATTTTCTCTGCCGCGGCGCGAACAAGTTGGGACTCAAGCAGTAGGCGCAAAGCCAGAATCTCTGCAGAAGCTGAAGGATCAAAAGGCATCACTCGAGCACCTCTGTAGGAGTCGCCACTCACGTAACCCTCGGCCGCTAACAGTTTAAGCGCCTCGCGCACAGGTGTAATACTGAGCCCTAGTTCCTTGGCAAGTTCTACTTGCTTGAGCCTTGAACCACGAGGAAAGACGCCGGATATGATCCGTTCTCGCAAATAGTCTGCGACCTGCTCTTCCTTGGTACGATAATCCATGGCAATGATCTCAGTAAACGATGCTTCAATGAATGCATATTTTACTGCCTCTGCATATCAGCATATACCTAGCCGATGATCCCACGCTCCTCCAGTTCCGCACGCTGCGCGGAGCCCATTCCCAACAACTGACCAAAAACGTACTCTTCATCTTGTCCCAACTCGGGCGTCAACCTTCTTATGCCGACATCAGGGCTTGAACTGAACCGCGCCGGAGAACCAACTGCTAGCCGTTCTGGAATTCCCGGCCCGGAAACTCTTTGAAGCGCGTTACGTTCTTGCAAGTGTTGATCTGCTGCAACATCCAGCGTATTCCAAGAAACGTGTGCAGCAATCCCCTTCCCCTGCAAGCGCGTTACAACTTCATCTGCATTTTGTTGAAGCAGCCAATCAGATACCATCTGATCAACCTGATCTCGATGCAACAGCCGCCCTTCGACGGTACTCACCCGAGGGTCATCGCATCGTTGTTCGACAATTTTTTGAAAGTCCGCCCATTGCTGATTATCTTTGATCGCGAGAGTAATCCAACGGTCTGGTTGATCTGTCAAATAAACACCATGTGGCGACATCTGCAAGTCGCCATTACCAACACGTTGAGGCTCTATGCCAGCCTGAGCCTGAACAAGTGCCTCACCAATCATGGCCGATGCGACCTCACGCGCAGCGAGATCGATATGTTGTGCCCTACCCGTAAGACGCTGCTGATGCAAACCCGCCATCGTGGCCATTGCAGCATGTAATCCTGCAGAATGATCCATGGCATGGCGCATTTCAACAGGCGGACCATCTTGGTAACCACTCATCCAACCAAGACCACCCCAGGCACCAAATAGTGGCGCATAGCCTGCAAAATGAGAATCCGGTCCGCTTTGGCCGCAAGAGGATAATGACAACATCACGATATCGGCTCTGCACTGACGTAACGCTTCAAATCCTAAGCCTAATCTACTCGCGACACCGGGCCTGAAACTTTCTGCTGCAACGTTTGATATCGATCCTATTTTTTTTGCAATCTCGATCGCCTCTGGTTGCTTTAAGTTCAGCCTCACAGACAACTTGTTAGCAGTCACCTGATCGAAGGTCGCAGCAGACATTCGACCATACACCGCATGCGGCTTTCTAAATGCATCTGGACGCGTTTTGCTTTCGATTTTTATGCACTCCGCACCAAACTGGGAAAGCAAATGAGTACAAAATGGGCCTGCCGCATGAATAGTGAAATCCGCTATACGCACTCCAGCTAATGGCGCATTCAAAAACGTCATATCTTTACTCCCCGCTTCGTTGCTCCAAGCACTGGAACTTTTCCGCCACCCTCGAGCGGGGAGCATAAAAACTTAAAAGGTGCCAACAACACCTCAAAAGAGCTCCCGTTTTCCCGAATCGCGTCAACGAACAATCCCCGGTCGCGCTCGTGCTCACCTTGAGTGACCTCAAGAGGCGTTCTGTATTTGCCTACAGGCACACCTAGATTTTGTGCTTCGCGCACGATATCTTCAGCCTTATGCAGCACCATCCATGCGCGAATATGCGTATTGATCTCATCTCCCCGACGACTTCGCTCAAGAGGGTCTTGCAAAGCAGGCTCAGCCGCCCAAGCGGGATAACCTAGCAGCTCAACCAATGCGTTCCACTGACGATCCTCTATGGTCAACAGCTCGATATAGCCATCAAATGTTTTAAATACCCCTCCGTATCTGAACTTGCGCGTTGCACGATGCTCGACAGAACCATCACCCAGTCTTTGCACAGCAAACGCACCAACTAAGAGCATGGCATCCTGGACAGAAACGTCCACATACTGCCCCCCAACCTCCGGAACAGTCCACAGAGCAGTCATCGCAGCCAAAGCTGCCGTCGCACCGCCCTGATAGCTCGCAAAGTGTCCATGTATTTTTAGTGGAGCACGATCGGGAAACATCTCATTGGACAAGCCGTTGGGTAATAAATATCCTTCGCCGGCCGCATGAAGTAGATTTATCTCTTCTGCGACCCAGTCAGACTTCGGTCCTTTTGCACCAAAAGGCAAAATACTGACATGCACAAGTCTCTGGAACTTTTTCTTGAGCACTTCCGGATCCAATCCGAGTGACGTGCGTGCACGAACTGGGGTGTCATCAAGAAGAATATCGCAAGCGCTTAACTCAGCCTCTAATATTTCCTGCCCCTCTTTGGTAAGTAAATCCAGCACCAGACTTTGTTTGCCAACCGCTAAGTAGGCAAACAAAGCGCTTTCGCCCGATTCGTTAAACCATGGAGGAGAAAATCTAAGAGGACACCCTGCGGGCGGCTCCAGCATAACCACTTCGGCACCTAAGGTTGCCAACAGCCGACCTGCGTAAGCACCTGCGACAGTTTGGCAATGTTCCAGCACACGAAAGCTTGCCAACGGTGTACCGAGTGATTTCGGCGCATCATCAGATTGCATAACTCTTCTCCACTTCAGAGTGACTATGTGGAATGTTTATCGAATAAGAGGCAAATCGAGACTGATCCCAGCACCATCAATAAACACAGGTAAGTTGACATTACGCGAAGGCAAAGCGACTGTCGCCAAGCCCGGGGTCGTCATTTCACCGCGCTGATTTTCAGCAGCGATTTCGATATCAACCAGTCCCACATTATCTTTCACATATTTACGCACCACTTTGCCCTTACAGAATGTGGTGTCACCCATGATATTGAAGCGACGCATTTCAGTGCGCACACGCTTAAGAATACCCGCATCACCCATCCAGTTCGTCACCAGTGTGCACATCCACGACGAGCGTTGCGGTCCATAGTCATATGTTCCAGGTACACCCACTTCTTTGGCGACGGATTCGCGATGATGGCCAATACCGGTGTACTCCACGCCACCGCCCGCCTCCGGGTTCCGGAAAAAATGACCTGGATGCTTGACAGCAGCTTGCAACACGACTCCGTGGGTGTGTCCACGACCACAACCAACCAGAAACCCCATCGTATCCATGAGAGATAAAGGTCCGCGAGCAACAGTGGGAAGTTCCTCACCCTCTTGCACATCTTCCCAATAGCGAACGCTCGGGCCACGTATATTTTTCACCTCATCCAGAACGATCTGATCGATACGATCGCGCTCTTGATTGGTGTACTCGTGCAGTATGATTTCTTTGTACTTGCCAGTATCACGCGCTGCTTTGCGCTCATGACGTGTGCAGGTGCCCAAGGCACGCGCAACCAATTCACTTCGTTGGTTGTAGTAATACGCTTCAACGTATTGCATCACTAGACGACCTGAAAACTTACTCTGCTTTTCCTCAACACCTACAACACGCTCAACAGCGGAGATGCGATCGCCAGGTCTGATGTGCCGAATGAGCTCCCAATCATTGCCCGTGTAGAAACCATGGACACCGGGTAATCCCCATCGTGTCCGGCCGATCCAACCATACGCCATGGGGAACATTGGATGGCCCAACATGGTTCCATATCGCGTGGAATGGCCATATCCCACATCACGATAAAGTGGGTTGAGATCACCGATACCGTTACACCAGTTACGCAAGGTATCTGGCGTTGCATCTTG
>CAMBPA010000160.1 GCA_945869355.1 Bordetella parapertussis | reverse complement strand
GGATCTTGAACGGACACAATCGGCAAAAGGCAATGTCTGGTCGACCTCAACAAGCAAAAGAGCAACCAAAAGCGTCCATAAAGCCGATCGTACTACTGCAAAAAAAAAGGCAACTCGTCATGAGTTGCCCTAGCGCACACATCAGATTTATTTTAGGTCAATGCGCATACTGCATTGCTCTATTTTCCAAACTTGCTGTCCAGCTCTGCGAGCACGTAATCCATCGACTCGACATCGGCAAACTTCATATCCAAATCAAACATGTTTGCTTTATGTGCCTGGGGACTGCGATCACCACAAGCCTCATCGACAAGAATGACTCGGAAATTATGAGAAAAAGCATCCGACGCACCAGCGCGGACACAGCCAGAGGTGGAGATTCCACAGATCACCAGCGTATCAACTTTGTCGTAACGCAAGAAGGCCTCAAGCGGTGTACTAAAAAAGCAAGAAGGTTTGTTTTTAAGAACGACACGATCGATCGGTCGCGGCGCATATTCTGGCGGCCAGATGTCAGCGCGAGGATCGCTCGTGTACTGAAAAGCGTCCGGCTCAGCCAACTTATAGTTCCAAGCGCCGCGATAGGTTGGATGACTACGATCATCACGACGGCTGTAGTAGATGGGCAGATCCAAGCGGCGAAACGCTTGAGTCAATTGAATCAAAGAATTTTTGACTGTTGTCATATCCCGACCACACATCGAATACGATGGATCAACAAACATATGCGTGGTGTCAATGTTCAATAAGGCAACGCGCTCTCCCATTCCGACGCGTTGGGCAAACCCTCCTTTTCGGTACGTCTCGAGTTCCTCATCGGGAACGTAGCCACGCCATTTTTCTAGCTTATCCATCGCGCGTCTCCTAGATGCTTGTTTGTATGATGATTAAATAGTATCTTGAGTCTTACCTACTGACAAGTAAATACAACCGGCGAGGACTCTTTACTTGTGTGCCACTACGAATGCAAAAAAATCATTTCCCGGAGATAAAACATAATGAGTACCAAACCAACTATCGCAATGATTAGTACCGGCGGGACTCTGACCACAATCAGCGCCAACGGCGAACTGGACCTCTACGAGTACACCGCAACCGGGACGCGTCTAAACGCAACGGAAATGCTTGAAAAGTTTCCGCAAGCCAAGACGATTGCTAATGTCATACCGGTCCAGTTTGATACGCTTCCCTCCACTGCAGTGTCTTTCCCTCACTGGAGGAAATTAGTATTAATGATTGATCAGTTGCTGCAAAGCACACCAAACCTGCAAGGTATTGTGATCCTGCATGGCACCGCAACAATAGAAGAGACTGCCTATGCGTTGAGCTTGACCCTGAAGACTGACCTGCCAGTCGTTATTACTGGCGCACAACGTCCGGCAAGCGCACTCTCGTCCGATGCCGGCTTAAACATATTTAACGCCGTTCGCATTGCTGCAACACCCGAGGCGCGTGGCCTAGGCGTCTTAGTCTGCTTGAACGACGAAATACATGCCGCGCGGGAAGTGAGCAAAACCTCGACAGCACGCCTGCAAACATTCAGATCCCCAGACTTTGGCGTCTTGGGTCATGCCGATGGGGATCGTGTTGTGTTTTACCGAAAATCCCTTAGGCGCCATAACCCCAACACGGAATTTGACATCAGAACGCTCGATGCACTTCCACGCGTAGAGATCGCCTACCACTACGCCGGTAGCGACGGCATGGCCACGCGGGCCTTTATTCAAGGAGGGGCCAAGGGCATCATTGGCGCGGCCTTTGCTCCCGGCCTAATGTCACCGGAAGAAAATATTGCAATGAAAGAGGCAGTCGCAGCAGGCATCAAGGTTGTCATGTCTTCGCGCGCCGGTTCTGGTCGAACGTTCGGCCCAAGCAAAATAGTTCAGGCTGGATTCCTAAGGGCCGATAATTTAAACCCTCAAAAGGCCAGAATTCTGTTAGCGTTAGCATTAACTAAAACAACGGACTCGACAGAAATACAACGAATGTTCGATCAGTACTGATCTAAGTCCAACTACTTCAGGAGATATTATGGATCGCAGAAAATTTATCGAAGGTGGCTTAGCGCTAGGTGCAGTCGTTAGCGTACCGGCTCTGGCGCAGAGCTCCGCCTCTAAATGGCCATCACAAACAATTAAGTTGATCGTCGCCTTCGGCCCCGGTGGCTCAACCGATGTCACGGCGCGAATCGTATCAGCGAAACTAATGGAAATTATCGGCCAACGGATCGTGATTGAAAACAAACCAGGTGGCGGCTCAAACATTGGGTCAGAACTTGCCGCCAGGTCGCCCGCAGACGGCTATACGCTTTTTTTGGGCACGGTCGCGAACGCCATCAATATGTCGCTCTTTAAAAATCCTGGCTACGACCTACTCAAAGACTTCGAAGCCATATCCAATATTTCCAGCGCACCAGCTCTTCTCGTCTCGTCTTCTAAGCTACCCGTCAAAACTGTGCAGGAACTTATCCAATACGCAAAAGAGCGCCCCGGAAAAATGAACTACGCCTCGTCGGGCGTCGGCACGACACCCCATCTCGCAGGTGAAATGTTCAAAAAACGGTTTGGCCTTGATATCGCACATATCGCTTACAAGGGCGCAGCGCCTGCGCTGACGGACACAATAGGCGGGGTGACGGACTTTGGTTTCAAAACGGCTCTATCAGCTATTCCAAGTGTTCAGTCGGGCCAGCTCAGAGCCTTGGCAGTCGCTGCGCCTAAGCGCTTAACACTGATGCCAGATGTGCCGACGATGGCCGAAGCAGGCGTTCCAAATTTTGATATTACTTCCTGGAATGGCTTGTTTGCTCCAGCTAAAACGCCGCGGGCGATTGTGGACAGGCTTTCAGCAGCTTGCGCAACGATCGCAGCAATGAAAGACGTGCAGGAAACTTTTGCAGCACAGGCGGCGATTGTTCAATCAAGCACTCCTGAACAATTCAAAGCTTTTGTTGCCGCCGAGATCAAGATGTGGGGTGATGTCGTGCGCTCAACCGGTGCGACTGCTGGATAGACATCGTTCGCTGCAGTCAAATCAAGTCGACAAGTCGTGCTAAAGCAACTGTTCGTTCGGCCCGTGTAATAAGCGGGCCGTCAACGAGCTGTCCGTCCACGACGAAAGCACCAACGCCCTTCGCAAGATTTTCTTTGGCTGCCTGAACCACTCTCAGCGCCTGCTGAATCTGATACGCCGAGGGTCGAAACACCGCATTCGCTAATCCTACTTGAGAAGGATGAATGCAACTCTTGCCTGCAAATCCTAAACGATAGGCCGCCTGAGCATCAAGCGTGAACCCGTCAGGATTTGCGATATCCACATAAGCGCCGTCAAAGGCATCTATGCCTGCTTCAGCGGCAGCCATTTTGACCAAGACTCTCACAACTTGCGTTGCAGAAGGCTCGCCTGAAACGATCCCATAGGGTCCAAACAAATCTCCAAAGCCGATTTGCAAGCCCACCACACGCGGATCCGCCAGGGCTAATTCTGCCGCTTGACGCAACCCCTTGGGTGACTCGATATTGACCAGTATTCCAATGGGACGCACAATCTTCCGACCCGCTTCAAGTTTGTCAATGCGGGCGCTTAGGTCGCGCACAGCGGTCGCCGACTCAACCATTGGTAAATTAATGATCTGAACCGCGGACGAAACGACTACCTCGAGATCCGCAGCGTAATGCGTCGTATCTATTGCATTGATTCTTACGATAATCGCTTTCGTGTGTTGCGTCTGATTCGTTTCAAAGAAATCAAGCAGCGCTTGTCGCGCAAAACCTTTTTTCCCTTCCTCGACAGCATCTTCTAAATCAAAGGAGATCGCATCCGCCGCCGAGGACAGCGCTTTTGTAAAAAGCTCTGGCCGCGATGCGGGCACAAAAAGTTTACTTCGTATCATTTCAGCGCAACACTTGCGTCGAATCGCCCACCGCGACACGCTGACAAATAGTCAATGACCTCTGTAGTCGGCAACACATCAGCAAACTGACGGTCCATATCAAAGAGGGAAATCGCATGTGAAATTGGAATGCGGTCAAACACAGCCTCTTGCGGCACGATGGCGCGATAGTTAAACGACGCACAATCAAACACGGTTGCTCGGACACAATTACTGGTTGCGCCACCCACCACGATGACCGTATCAATGCCACGATCAATGAGATAACCTAAAAGTGGTGTTCCATGAAAACCGCTCGGTTTCTTTTTCACAAAGACAAGGTCTCGCTCAGTAGGAGCGAGCATTGGTGAAAGCTCCGTACCCAAGGTACCTGCCAAACACCATTTATCTGATTGCAATAAGTCTCTCTTGCGACGGTAGACTCCCATATCAGCACCCGAGGGGTCGATTTCAAAGCGCGTGAAAATACACGGCACTTCTACTTGCTGGGCAGTCTGAACAATCTGCGCGATATGACGCATCGATTCGCGCCCCACCCCACCACAGCTAGAGGGCCAACTTTTCTCATCGTCGACTGCACCGACCATATAGCGCTGCGCATCGATCACCAAGACACCGGGTTGTTGTCCGAACCCCATTCGGCGGCCAAATTTACCGCGCGCCAGTACCGCTCTGTCTTCTTCTGTTAAAAACTTTTCCCAAAGCATACTCATTAT
>CAMBPA010000159.1 GCA_945869355.1 Bordetella parapertussis | reverse complement strand
AATTCAGCTCAAAATAAAGAAAAACCACTTCAGCACAAATAACAACCGGTTCAGGAGACAAGACTTGAAAGCTCGCACTCAAACCCGCCCTTCAACTCGTATTTCAAGCACTACGCAGTCCCTTCGTCGTCAATTGCTCGCCTCATTCGGGGTCGTCGCTGCCGCAGGCTTACTCGCCGCAGGCCCGTCCGTTGCCCAGGCTCAAACCGCCAACTGGCCGACCAAACCGATTCGCATCATCGTCCCGTATTCCGCAGGCGGTGGCACCGACATTATTTCGCGCAAGTTGGCCCAAGGTCTCGGCCCCTTGCTCAAGCAAACCATCATTATTGAAAACAAGCCCGGTGCCAACGGCATTATCGGCACCGACATCGTCGCCAAGTCCGATCCTGATGGCCACACCTTTGTGATGGTGGTGTCCACACACCTGATCAATCCGCTCGTCACCAAGAGCATGCCGTACGATACGTTCAAAGATCTGGCCGGCGTGACCGTCGTGGCCGACTCCCCACTGATCTTTGTGACCTCGTCTACCTTCCCTGCCAAGACCATGGTTGAGTTCACCAAGGCTATGCGCGAGAAGCCCAAGACCTACTCCTACGGCAGCTCCGAGAACATGACCAAGCTCGTTGGCGCGATGTATGCGAATGCAGAGAAGCTGGATATGGTGAGTGTGTCTTATAAAGGTGGTGCACCCTTGATGACCGATGTTGTTGCGGATGTCACGACAGTAGGGATCACTAGCATCCTGACCGCCCGCAACCTGATGAATGCAGGTCGCCTGACACCATTGGCCGTGACCAGCGCGAAGCGTTCCGCCGCGGTGCCAGACGTGCCAACCATGCAAGAAGCGGGCATTAAAGATTTTGATATCACCCAAAGCTATGCCATGTATGCACAAGGTAAGACACCGATGGCATTGTTGGAAGCCATGCAAAAAGCGGTGAACACGGTGGCCCATTCACCCGACATGAAAGCCGCTCTTGCTGACCAAGCTGCCTGGCCTGTTGCGCAACCCGTTGCCGAGTTTCATGACCGCATCAAGCGTGAAGCAGCCTTCTTGCAAGATCTAGCCAAACGTATCAATTTGCAGGGCGATTAAGCTTTTGTAGCAAGGAGTCAAAGAGATGTCACAGTTGCAAACCTCACCGCGCGGCTGGAAGCGCGCGGATCTCAAGCAAGATCAGTCGTGGGTGCATCGACTGAGCGAGCAAGAGATCCATGATCTCGAGGCCGGGTTGCGCCATGTACTGGCGCTAAATAAAAAAGAGTTTGAATTGTCCGCGGCCGATTTTCCGGTGACGGCTGTCACCGAGCAGCTGCTCAAGCGCACCATGGAGGCCACGCAGACAGGGTTGGCCATTTGTGTGTTGCGGGGCTTTCCCGTGGCACGCTGGAGCAAGGCCGATATGCGCACCTTGTTCTGGTGCATGGGCTTGCGCGTTGGGGTGCCGCGCCCGCAGGGCAAACAAAGCCAGTACGTGTCGGATGTGCTCAACACTGGCGGCACCTACCGCGGTGGTACAGGTCGTGGTTACAACACCAATTCAAAACTCGATTTTCACGCAGACGGCAGTGACGTCGTGGGCCTGATGTGTTTGCATACGGCGCAAAGTGGCGGCAAGAGTTTGATCTCGAGCTCGTTGAGCGCGTATGAGGAACTCGAGCGTCGCCGCCCGGATCTTGCCAAGGTGTTGACCGAGCCCTTTTACTTTAGTCGCCAGGGCGAGCACGCAGCCGAAGAGACGCCGTACTATCAGGCATCGATTGTCGGTTTCAAAGACGGCCGCTTTGCGTGTCGTCATATTCGCAATCACATCACCGGTGCGCAGCTCACGTTTGAGAATGTCCCGCGCTTAAGCGCTTTGCAAACCGAAGCGCTCGACATGTTTGATGCGCTCCTTGCCAGTGAAGAGATCTGCTATCACATGGATTTGCAGCAAGGGGATTTTCAGTTTCTGAACAATCATGTCGTGTTGCATGCCCGCACCGAATACGAAGACTTCCCCGAGCCCGAGCGCAAGCGTCATCTCTTACGCTTGTGGTTGTCTTTGCCACAAGGTCAGGCTTTGCCCGACCAGTGGTCGATTGCCTATAAGGATGTTTCAACGCGCGCGTTGCGCGGCGGCTTTCGTGGTGTGGGCATCACGCCCGAGATCCGCGCCTTTGAAGAGCGCTTGTGCAAAGAGCACAACATCGCTTGCCGTGTATACCAAGATAAAGATCAGCACCATAGAGAGCACCAACAGCAATGAATATTTACGAACAAGACCTAGCTAAAAACGCAGCCAACTACACAGCGCTGACTCCCGTTGACTTTATCGAGCGTGCCGCAGAAGTGTTCCCCGAGCGGCTGGCCGTGATTCATGGCCCGCTTCGCCGCACCTGGTCGCAGACCTACCAGCGCAGCATGCAGCTTGCCCATGCGCTGCGCGCGCTCGGCGTACAAAAAGGCGATACGGTCACCGCCATGTTGGCGAACACGCCAGAAATGCTTGAAAGCCATTTCGGAGTGCCGGCGATTGGTGCTGTGCTCAACGCCTTGAATACACGGCTGGATGCGGCGAGCCTGACTTATATGTTGAACCATGCGCAAGCCAAGGTCGTGTTGGTCGACCGTGAGTTTGCCAAGGTGATGCAAGAGGCCATCGCACACGCGCAAGTCAAACCTATCGTGATTGATATTGATGACACCCAATATCAAGGCCCGGGTGATCGCATTGGTGCGTATGAGTATGAGGCTCTATTGGCGGCCCAAGCCGCGCGTGCCGCGCAAGAGCCGATTCATTTCACAGGCGATGAGTGGGATGCCATTTCGTTGAACTACACCTCCGGTACAACCGGTGAGCCCAAGGGCGTTGTGTACTCCCATCGTGGCGCTCAGCTTGCTGCGATCAGCAATATTCTGGAATGGGACTTACCTTCGCACGTCGTTTATTTGTGGACCCTGCCGATGTTTCATTGCAACGGCTGGACCTATCCTTGGGCGATCGCAGCACGTGGCGGCATCAACGTGTGTTTGCGTAAGGTCACACCCGAAGGCGTGTTCAGTGCGATTCGTGATTACAACGTTAGCCACTTCTGCGGCGCACCGATTGTGCACAGCATGCTCGTCAATGCGCCCGAGGCACTAAAGAAAGACGGCATGAGCAAGCTCAACGGTCGGCGCGTGCAAGCGATGGTGGCCGGTGCCGCACCGTCTGCGACGCTGATTGAAAGCATGGAGTCCTTGGGCATCACCCTTACCCATGTATACGGCTTGACCGAGGTTTATGGTCCTTGCACCGTCTGTTCTCCGCAAGAAGGTTGGGATGCGTTGCCGGTGGCAGATAGAGCCGTCTTCAACGCACGACAAGGTGTCCGTTATCACCTGCAAGCTGGGGCTGACGTCCTGAATCCCGAAACGATGCAACCGGTCCCGCGCGATGGTGAAACCATCGGTGAGATCGTTCTGCGCGGCAACATGGGGATGAAAGGCTATCTGCGCAACGCCAAAGCGACCGAAGCCGCCTTTGCCGGCGGCTGGTTTCATACCGGTGATTTGGGTGTGCGCTACCCCGATGGCTACATCAAGATCAAAGATCGCAGTAAAGACGTCATCATTTCCGGGGGTGAAAACATCTCCAGTATTGAGATCGAAGACGTTTTGTACAAGCATCCGGCCATTATGGCGGTAGCGGTGGTGGCCAAGCCCCACCCCAAGTGGGGCGAGACTCCCTGCGCGTTTATTGAGCTCAAACCCAGCGCGCAAGTCAGTGCCGAAGACCTGATTAAGCACTGCAAGCAACACCTCGCGGGCTTTAAAGTCCCGGGGGCGATCGAATTTGGCGAATTACCCAAGACGTCGACCGGCAAAATCCAGAAATTTGAGCTGCGCAAGCGCTCGGGGGCGGTCAACGCGATTGATGTATAAAATACGGGCAATTCTTTATAGGTAACCCCTGCGCATGGCCTATGTATTAGGCGCTTTTATCGTATCGCTGATCGTGACCCTGCTGTTGGTCAGGTACCGTCGACTGCACGTCGAATTTTCTGGTGATACAGATTTCGAGGGTGTTCAAAAATTCCACACTAAGGTCGTGCCACGCGTGGGCGGCATCGCCCTGCTCATTGGCATGGGCGTGACGACACTGATCGCGGCGTTTCGGGATCCCGAGGTCGTTACCGCCGTCGGACTACTTGTGTTGGCGAGTTTGCCTGTGTTTTTGGGTGGCCTGGCGGACGACATCACTAAAAAAGTACGTGCGCGGGTGCGCCTGAGCCTGGCCCTGATCAGCGGCGGCTTGGCGTATTTCTGGCTTGGCGCAGACGTTAATCACCTCAATATCATCGGGGTAGATTGGCTGTTGCAGTTTGGTGTCGTGTCATTCCTGTTCACGATCTTTGCGATTGCCGGTTCCGCCAACGCCATCAATATTATTGATGGCTACAACGGCTTGGCTTCGGTGGTGTCCGCCATGATTTTGTCGGGCATAGCCTATGTATCCTTTTACCTTGGTGACCGACTTTTAGTGGTGACATCGGTTGGTATGCTGGGTGCGATCAGTGGCTTTTTGATCTGGAACTACCCCCGTGGCCTGATCTTCTTAGGCGACTGTGGCGCCTACTTTATTGGCTTCATGATCGG
>CAMBPA010000158.1 GCA_945869355.1 Bordetella parapertussis | reverse complement strand
TCGGGACACCACCCGTTGACCGGAAAGTCGATGAGCTCAACATGGAACAAAATCTTGATGACGTCGAATAGGCCGCTAAGGACTCGCGGCTCGGTGAAGTATTGTTTGACTTCGTCTTCAGAATAGTCGTAGCGCGACTCACGCAAGCGCTCCGAGACATAGGCGATATCCCACGGTTGCAGATCGGGTAGATTAAGCGCGCTGCGAGCAAACTCGGTCAGCTGAGCAAGGTCTCTTTGCGCGAAGGGTTTGGCTTTTAGAGTGAGCTGTCGCAAAAAATCGGTGACTTCTTGTGCGCTCTTGGCCATCCTTGTTTGCAAACGCAATTCGGCGTAGTGCTTAAAGCCCAATACGTTTGCCTCTTGTGCCCGCAGGGACAGAGACTCTGAGATTAATGTTGAGTTATCGAACCTTGAATTGCCTTGATCAGATGCCCGCGTGGCGTATGCGTGATAAAGCGTGCGACGTAGTTCCCGGTCTTTTGCGTACTGCATGACTGGTAAATAGCAGGGCATCTTTAAGTTCAGAGTCCAGATCGACGCGTCGGGATCCTTGATTGCGTTCAGTACGTCCGCGGGGACGCCTGACAGCGCCTCAAGGTTATCGATCGCGAGCGTCCAGGCATCGGTCGAATCTAAAACATTCTCAGAGAACTTTTGCGAGACTTGTGCCTGCCTATCCGAGTTTGTTGCGTAGGCCTCACGTGCCGCGCCCTGCAGCTCGACGCCGCTCAGTTTGAAATCCCGCAGTGAAAGCTCAATGACACGCTGGCGTTGGGTAGACAGTTGTGAAAACTGAGGGCTTTCGTGTAGCCTCTTGTACTGGGTATATAAGCCAGTGTGCAGACCTACCCAGGTCGAGTATTCGCTAATGGCTGGAAGCATGGCGTTATACGCCTCACGCAACTCTGGCGTGTTAATTACCGCATTGAGATGACCAGCAATCGACCAGGCGCGCCAAAGTGGTTCGCTTGCGCTGTCAACAGCGTCTACAACTAGCTCCCAGGTGGCTGGGCGATCATCACGTGCCGCAAGTTCAACAGCAGACTTTGCTTTGGCGAGTAAAGCAGGAATCGCTTCTTCGATGTGTTCGGGACGCACTGCTGCGTAATCGACAAAGTCTTGGATCGGGACATTCAGAGGGTTCATCTTGAGCTGGACAGTAATTGAGCGCGTTCGGCCGCTTCTAGAGTGTTGACGAGCAGCATGGCGATGGTCATGGGGCCCACGCCACCCGGAACAGGAGTGATTGCACCTGCAACCTCTTTGACCGATGCGTAGTCGACGTCACCGCATAATTTGCCGTCGGCGCCACGATTAATCCCGACATCAATCACGATCGCACCGGGTTTAATCATGTCGCCTTTGATCATGCCAGGCTTTCCGGTTGCAACGACCACGATATCCGCATGGCGCGTATGCCAAGCGAGGTCGCGCGTTTTTGAGTTGCAAATGGTGACCGTTGCGCCGGCTGCCTGGAGCAACATCGCCATAGGCTTGCCAACGATGTTGCTGGCCCCGACAATCACTGCAACTGCACCACGCAAGACGACATGCTCAGATTCAAGTATTTTCATGACACCATAGGGTGTGCAAGGTCGAAAAAGGGGTGTGCCCGTCATCAATAGTCCCGCATTGCTGACATGAAACCCGTCAACATCCTTTTGCGCAGCAATCGTCTCGATGACGCGGTGTGAGTCAATGTGTTTGGGAAGCGGTAGTTGAACGAGTATGCCGTGTATGCGGCGGTCGGTATTCAGTGTTTCTATACGGCTCAGCAACGCCTCTTGTGTCATGTCAGCAGGATACTGCTCCAACACGGAGTGCAGTCCGGCTTTTTCACAGGCGGCTACCTTGTTTCGCACGTAGACCTGTGATGCAGGATCCTGGCCGACGAGAATAACGGCCAGGCCTGGTTTGACGCCTTGTTTCGCGAGTACCACCGCACGCGCTGCAACATCTTCGCGAATGCTTGCGGCTAGCTTTACTCCGTCTATGACCCTACCCGTCATGCGTTGATCTCTGGCTTGGCCAAGGCAACCTTCATGAGATCTGCGACCGTGGTGACTTGAAGCTTTTCCATGATGTTGGCGCGATGCGCCTCAACGGTCTTGATGCTGATTCCTAAGTCGTCGGCGATTTGCTTATTCAGTCGCCCAGCGACAATGCGCTCGAGAACTTGCTGCTCGCGGGCCGTGAGTCGACCGAGCATCGCCTCGTGCTCGCGCTGAGCGCGGGCTTGGGTTAAGCGCTGATTGGCTTGCTCAAACATACGGGCGACAATTTCGCGCAAGTCGGTTTCATCGAAGGGCTTCTCGAGAAAATCGATCGCGCCTTTCTTGATCGTCGAAACCGCCATGGGAACATCGCCATGGCCCGTAATGAATACCACAGGCATCGACGATTTGCGTGCAATGAGTTGTTCCTGAAGCTCTAGGCCACTCATTCCAGGCATCCGCACATCAACAATCAACACGCCAGCGGTCTTGTCATCAAAGGCGGCTAAAAAACTCTCCGCACTCGCGAAAGCGTTAACGTGATATCCGTTTGCTTCAAGCAACCAACGGAGTGAATCTCGTACCGCCTCGTCATCGTCAACGATAAAGACAGTGCTTGCGACGTTTGGCGTATTCATGCGGGTAACTCCTCGGACTGATTGCTGTGCGTTGCCTCTAGGTTAGAGGCGCACGGTAGTGTAAAGCGAAAAATCGTTCCACCATCCGGATTACTGCTCGCCCAGAGGCGTCCGTGATGTGATTCTATGATCGTGCGGCAAATATTCAATCCCATACCGAGACCTTCAGACTTGGTACTAAAAAACGGCTCAAAGAGACGCTCGGGTTCGGTGAGGCCGTGGCCCCGGTCCTTCACGGCCACTTCAATCTGATTGTCATCTAAGGTGACATCGAGCTCTAGAGTGTTGAGCGTGGACTGGTCCATGGATTCCAGGCCATTTTTAAGCAAATTAAGAAGCACTTGCTCAATCAAAATAGGATCAGCGTACACGTCAGGCAGACTTTCTGGGATGTTACGCACAATCTCAAGCTGTCGTTTCCTCGCGTGTATCTCGGCCAAGCTTACCGCGTTATCCACGATCGTTTGAATCGGAACGTTCTGGCGCCGAGGCTCACTTCGTTTGACGAAATCACGGATACGACTAATGATTTTTCCTGCACGCTGTGCTTGCGCAGCTGCTTTTTCTAAGGCGGGAAGCAAGGTCTCCATATCTGTGTGACCGGCTTTCATCATCGCTACGGCACCCATGCTGTAGTTGGCAATCGCAGTGAGTGGCTGATTCAATTCATGTGCCAACGAGGAAGCCATCTCTCCCATTGTTGTCAGGCGGCTGGTGATTTGAATCTTTTCTTGCTGAACGCGCGAGGCCTCTTCGTGCTTGCGGCGCTCCGTGATGTCTCGAGCGACTTGAAGGCGCACACGCCTGCCATCCGTCCAGGCCAACATGCGGTGCTGTACCTCAAACCATTTCTGTACCGAATCCGAAAACACCTCTACTGACTCATCGGTGTAGCGACCTCGTCGCCCAGCCAGCATTTCTTCGTGACCTTGTGTTTGCGAGCCGAACAAGCGTCGATAGGTTCGGTTGGCAAAGAGCAATTCGACACCGTCGTTGGTGTCTGCAGTAACCGAAATCGCGTCATCGAGACCTTCCAGCACCGTCATGAATCGCTCGTGTGCCGCCGTCAGTGCTTCGCGGATGCGTTTAGGTTCGGTGATATCGGTCATCGAGGTCATCCAACCGATCTGTGTCCCGCGTGGATCTAACAAAGGTGATACATACATGCGTGCACTAAATCGTGAGCCGTCGCGACGTTGTGCTTCGATCTCGACCCCCGTGCTGGCCGCCTTTCCCGACAGTACACTGTCGAGTACTTGTTGTTGACTGTCGTGTTGTCCTGGAACCCAATAGGGGAAGGGAGGGAGTCGCCCAATGAGATCCGCCTCGTTCCAACCGATCATTCTGCAGAAGGCTGGGTTGACATAAGCGATCCGCCCCTCGAGATCGAGCACGCGCATGCCGGTCGACATGGAGTTCTCCATGGCTCGGCGAAAGCCGGTCTCTGTGATGAGCGCAGCCTCGGCCTTGGAGCGGTAGTGCGTGTAGCGCCAGAGCATCAGCAAGGCGATAACGATCACGACCGATAATCCAATGACCACCCAGATAAGACGTTGCTGACGCATTTCTTGGTCAATGCTGATAAACATGACGCTGCCGTCATGTAAGCGCTGCAACCAAAAGAAGGCACTCATGACGCAGGCGTACAACACCAACACCAGCATCGGTGTAAGCCAATACCAGCGCCTACGGTTCATGCGCGCCTGGTCCTGGAAGGGAATGGAGACTACCGACTTAGGAAGGTTGGACATGCGGGTTATCCATATTAGGGTCGTATTTTAGTCGTAGTAGCACGACAAAATATACCTTAAATTTCATAATACGAAAATACATACCGCTTAATGAAATTTTTGTTGCTCAAGCGCAAACTTCTACCTAGAATGCCAAAAATACTCAAAACAAAGTAGGCTTAACAACATAAGCCTACCTGATCAGGAGATCGCTATGGCACCACAAGCTGCCCAATTACAAGCCGCGAACGATGATGATTCGCTTGAGACCCAAGA
>CAMBPA010000157.1 GCA_945869355.1 Bordetella parapertussis | reverse complement strand
GTGGCACCACACAGCCCACGAGCAATTTGTACTTTTCTTGATCAGAGAGTGTCGCGAAGTCGATTTGCATACGGTCCGTTCGGGCTGCTTTCCGCCCCGAATTCCTTGTCTGGGCGCCCTATTTGGACGCGTTCATGAATTGCGCTATTCTACTTGCCATCACGACAGCGATTGACCCGCGCGTCCTTCACATGCTCTTCTAACGAATACTTAAGCCTTGTGAATCAACTTCTCGTTGCCTTGTCGGCAATGTTCTTGCAACAATCCTTTGTGGCGTTGGGCCGTGCCTTGCCCGCGGTCATCGCACCCGCAATGATCGCCGATCTCATGATCGACTCAGCGTGGATTGGGGTTTATTTTGCTATCGTCGCTGCCGCAGCCCTTGCGACTCAACTGGGTTGTGGCAACTTCATTATTCGCTATGGTGCGATGCGCATGAGTCAAGCAGCGCTTGTGCTTCTTGCGATCGGAACAGCTTTTGCCGCTATCGGCACACCCTTCTTCTTGGTGCTCTCTGCATTATTTTCGGGCGGAGGTGCCTCGGTATCCACGCCGGCCAGCTCTCACTTGCTTGGTCGATGCTCACCCCCAAAATACATGCCACTCATTTTTTCAATTAAACAAACTGCGGTGCCTGCTGGTCTGCTGATCGCCGGGTTTGTGGGTCCCTCACTGACAGAATGGTCAAGCTGGCGCTATACGATGCTACTCAGCGCTTTAAGCTGCGTCATCTTTGGAATCATGTTGCAACCGCTGGTCAAGCATTTTGATGACGACCGCATCCCCACGCGTAGGTTTCATTTTTCAGACTTTGGCACAACACTGCGCTCAGTGCTTGGAACAAGGAGCCTACGCAACTTAGCGTTTTCTTGCTTTGCCTTTAACGCCGTCCAAACCATTTTCACTGTGTATTTTGTGATTTATCTCACGACCATCGGCTATACGATGGTCGCAGCGGGCTTTCTCTTTTCTACCGTTGTCGTCATTGCGGTGCCCGGCCGAATTGTTTGGGGGTTACTGGGTAGTGGTTATATCCAGCCGCGCGTCATGATGGCAGCGCTCGCGCTCGGCATGGTGATCAGCATGGTGCTACTAGGGATCAGTAGCGAGGGGTGGCCTACGATTGTGATTGGAATCATCGCAGCCGTGATCAGTGCAACAGCACTGTCTTGGCATGGTGTATTGCTCGCTGAAGCAGCGCGTGCGGCGCCAGAGGGCTCACGTGGCGGCGTCACGGGTGGCGTGCTTTCCTTTGGACAAATCGGCGCGCTGACAGCACCATCCATATTTGCTCTGGTACTGGGGATATCAAACAGCTATGGATTAGGGTTTATTGTCTGCTCTATTCCAGCGCTACTCGTTGGCATCGCCTTATTGCGACAGACTCAAGCCTCTAACATTGGCAAGTGAGCATTCATCGTAGGCCACTGCAAGACGATTGCGGAATCGATCGCAAGCACAGCCTGATTTTTTTCTTGATATTCCAATCGTCCGAGAAAATCGCGAATCAGATTTAGCCGCGCATGCTTCTTGTTATCACTTTGCACGACGGTCCACGGTGCATCACTGTGGTGGGTTCGGCGCAGCATCTCATCGCGTGCCTCGCTATAGGCACGCCATTTTTTTTGCGCCTGTTGGTCGATCGGACTAATCTTCCACTGCGTGAGGGGGTCTTTGCGCCGATCATCTAGACGTTGCGCCTGCTCATCCTTGGAAATATCTAAATAGTATTTAAATAACCGCACTCCGGATCGAACCAAGACCGATTCAAAGTCATTCACGGTACACATGAATTGCTCATGTTGTTTCTTAGTACAAAATCCCATCACTTTTTCAACACCCGCGCGGTTATACCAGCTGCGATTAAACAAAATGCATTCGCCGCCCCCAGGCAACTGCGCCACGTAGCGTTGGAAGTACCACTCGCCCAGCTCACGCTCGGTCGGCTTACCTAAGGCCACGACCCGCGTATCTCTGGGGCTTAAGTGCTCGACTATGCTTTTGGCTACTCCGTCTTTTCCCGCTGCGTCTCGCCCCTCCAGGATAACGAGAATCTGTTCTCCGCTATGTATGAGGTGCTTCTGTAACTTAACGAGTTCCACCTGCAAATCATAAAGCTGAGCTTCATATTCATCTTTTGTCATGAGAGATCCTTAATTTGTTCTTTAAACACCCACAACCACAACGAATGTGACCCTCAACCAGCAGCCACATTCGTCCTTAACCTGTCACTCTCTCATCCGCAGTGATCAAACCGTAGGAAGCAACGCTTTTTTCATATGCGTCTTTGCGCCACACTTCCCGCATTGCCTCGTCGTACAACTGTCGCATCGACGGTAAGTTGAGAACATATTTGGCATACGCTTGCGCAGGTGCTGCCAAAGACAAACCATAGCTTTGCACCCGAAAAGCAACCGGTGCAAAAAATGCATCGACGATTGTGTATGTTTTACCCGAAAGATAAGGGCCACCAAAGCGCTGCAAGCCCTCACACCACAGAGCACTCACTCGTTCAATGTCAGCGCGCAGGGCATCGTCAATTTTATTGAGCTTGACTCGTACACCACAGTTCATTTGGCATTGCGTGCGCAACGTTTGAAAACTTGAATGCATCTCGGCTGCAGCGCTACGTGCCCAGGCACGAGCGACACGCTCAGCAGGCCAACAGCCCAGCGTGTTCTCGGCCAAATATTCACAAATTGCGAGTGAGTCCCAAACCAGCGTGCCGCCATCATCTAGGCAAGGCACTTTGCAAGTTGGTGAAAACTTTATGAATGGCGAGACATCTCCGTAATCTGAAAACGGAGTGATGATTTCTTCAAATGCGATACCTTTCTCGCGCATCAAAACCCACGGACGCAAAGACCAAGAAGAATAGTTTTTGTTTGCAATATAAAGTTTCATTCGTCACTCACTCAAGGCTTTGACGGGATCAGGTAAAGAACTTTCTTCGAACACTATTAGGATTTCCATTTAGCCTTTGACGTACAACAGGCTCTGGTGTCCCACAAGTAAGCAGCTCTCCATCGCCGGGCTGAAGCAACAAGCAATTATCTTGCACCGCCACTCGCCCTCGGCTGATCACGGTTGTCGGCCAACCCGTTATAGTTCTTCCCTCATAAGGCGTATAGCCTGCCTGGTCATGGAGCATCTCTGCGCGTACGATTCGCTTCACAGTGGGATCCCAAAGGGCCAGATCGGCATCACTTCCTACGGCAATCGCACCTTTGCGCGGAAATAGTCCATATGTTCGGGCGTGATTCGTCGAGCACAGTGCAACGAAGCGTTCGATCGGCATGCGGCCTGTCAAGACACCCTCAGAAAACAGCAGGGCCATCCTGAGTTCAAGACCTGGCAAACCGTTCGCCATCTCGGTAAAAATAGTTTGCTCTCCACGCGGGATCTTGCCGCTTTCATCAAACTTATACGGCGCATGATCAGACGAATACAGCTGTAGCGTTCCGTCTAACAAACTGTCCCACACCGCTTGTTGCGAGATCGGATCGCGCGGGGGCGGACTACAGCAATATTTTGCACCCTCCACTCCGGGTAGGTCGAGGTCTTCAGCGGTCAGAAAAAGGTATTGCGGGCAACTTTCGGCCAAGATATTGAGACCTAAGGCTTGTGCACCATGAATGATTCTTAACGGCTCTATATCCGATACATGCACAATCAAAATAGGCACATCCATCAGCGCGGCCATGCTCACCGCTCGATTAGCGGCTTCTGCTTCAGCGATTGGATCATGCGACACGCCATGAAACTTTGGCGAGGTATGACCAAAGCTCAGTAATTTGCGGGTCAACCAACGAATCATGTCATCGTTTTCAGCATGAATCATCACCAACGCGCCCTCGGCGTCGGCCAACTCAAGAATATCCAGAATTTGTTCGTCTGTGAGTTTTAGGACTTCATAAGTCATGAAGACTTTGAACGAGGTGATTCCACTGCGAATGGCTGCAGGCAGATGGCTGCTAAGCGTGTCGGGATTCGGATCGGTAACAATCAAGTGCAATGCGTAGTCAATGACTGCGCGTTGTGTTGCCAACGCCATGTAGTCAGCAATCACGGTCGGCAAGTGATCTTTACGGTGCTGGACAGCGAAAGGAATAATCGTTGTCGTGCCACCGAATACCGCAGACGTTGTCGCGCTGAGAAAATCGTCTGCCACGCGCATGCCCATGGGCGAGCGCTCATCTACATGGCAATGGCTATCGATACCACCTGGCAAAATCCATAAGTCTGTCGCGTCGATATCGCAGACCGCTGCCGGCAACCGATCAGCGATGATGGCAATCTTTCCATCTTTAATGCCGATATCCGCGTAATAAGTCGTACTGGCGTCTGATATGCGCCCATTACGTACCGTTAAATCAAGTTCACTCATGATGGGGCTTAAATAGAGGGTGGTTTTGTAGCCTCTATTATGCCGCTACTCACACAGTATTCCCACAGAGATTCCTACGCGTAGACTGTGAAGATATGATTACGACTATTGCGCTCAGTCAACTTACGCTAAATGGGCTCGAGGGTCTGTGATGAATCCCGTCAGCGCGCTCGCCGCAACTGTCGCGGGCGAGCCTAAGTAAACCGAGGCATCGCGATGTCCCATTCTGCCAAGAAAATTTCGGCTCGACGATGAGATACAGACTTCGCC
>CAMBPA010000156.1 GCA_945869355.1 Bordetella parapertussis | reverse complement strand
CTTGCAGCGTAAGCGACACGCGTGCGGTCTGCCGGAGCCGTCAAGCTGGCGTGCCTGGATAGGCCCCGGCATTGGTACTCGCGCGTTTCAGGTGGGAGAGGACGTGCGTCTGGCCTTCGGGCAGGACGGAGATCCGCAGGTGGGGCTCTTCTCGGTTGATCCCCTTGAGCTGGGGAAATGGCGTGCCGATTTGGCTGGTTTGGCCAAACAACGCCTGGTGCGCTTGAGCGTTGATCAGATCGAGCTGTCGGGATGCTGCACGGTGAGTGACCGAATGTCGAATGAGACTAAAAAATTCTTTTCTTATCGACGGGATCGGCAAACTGGACGAATGGCCACACTCGTCTGGCTGGGCTAAGCAGATAACCCGATTGACAATCATCATATTGCAGCGCACGATCCCTATTGCGCTGCAATAATGAAGCCAAAATTGTCCCATAGGTTGCCGAAGTGAATTTTCCTTTTCCTGAAGGTTGGCAAATGCCAGCCGGGGTGCCCCCAGAGGCAATCACAAAAATTCAGCATGATTTCATGCAAGGTTGGCAGCAACTGTCTCAGGACGCCGCGGCAGGGCATTTGGCTCCGATCAAAGATCGACGTTTTGCCGCACCGGCGTGGGCGAGCAGCCCAGCGCATTTAATGATGGCGCATTTATATCTGTTGTCCGCGCACGCAATGGGCAAAATGGTCGAGGCGTCGGACGCTGCGCCTGAGGCCAAAGATCGGCTGCAGTTTTCTGTGATGCAATGGATCGATGCGCTGTCGCCCGCTAATTTCTTTGCGACAAATCCTGACGCACAGGCTGCGTTAGTCGATACCGGCGGCGAAAGCCTGGTAGCGGGCTTGAAGAATTTGTTATCCGATGTGCAGCGTGGGCGCATTAGCCAGACAGATGAAACCAAGTTTCAAGTTGGCGAAAATGTCGCAACAACTCCGGGTGCTGTGGTGTTTCAGAATCGCTTTTTTCAGTTGATTCAATACAAGCCCGCCACGACCACGGTGTATCAGCGTCCGATTTTGTTGGTGCCGCCTTGCATCAACAAGTTTTACATTCTAGATCTGCAGCCCGAGAACTCGTTTGTGCGTCACGCGATTGAGCAAGGCTTTACGGTGTTTCTGATGTCTTGGCGTAACCCTCTGGCAGAGGATCCAGACGGCATCGAGAGTGCGACCTGGGACGACTACCTCGAAGAAGGCGTCTTGAAAGCCCTTGAGATCACGCGTGAAATTGCAGGTCAACAGCAGATTAATGCGCTGGGCTTCTGCGTGGGCGGCACAGTGCTGGCGACAGCCCTGGCCGTAGCTGCCGCGCGCGGTGAGCAACCCGTCTCGGCTTTAACTATGTTGACCTCGATGGTGGATTTCAAAGATACCGGCGCACTAGGTGTGTTTGTGGACGAGCAACACGCCAAACTTCGAGAACAGCAGATTGGTCAGGGTGGGCTGATGCCTGCGCGTGAACTCGGTGCAACGTTTTCTTTCTTGCGGCCCAATGAGTTGGTGTGGAACTATGTTGTCTCGAACTATTTAAAAGGTGAAACGCCTGCCGCCTTTGATTTGCTGTTCTGGAATGGCGATAGTACGAATCTACCAGGCCCGTTCTTTACTTGGTATTTTCGCAACACCTATCTTGAGAACAAACTGCGTGTGCCGAACAAGCTGACCTGCTGTGGACAGCGTATTGATTTACGCAAGCTGGACATGCCAACGTATCTGTATGCCTCGCGTGAGGATCACATCGTTCCGTGGCGCTCGGCGTTCGCATCGATGTCGTTGTTTTCAGGTAAGAACCGTTTCATCCTTGGTGCGTCAGGGCATATTGCGGGCGTGATCAATCCACCTGCCAAGAAAAAGCGCAATTACTGGGTGGGGACTGACAAGTCTTCACACACAGATCCGGAGAAGTGGGATGCCGCTGCGACTGAGGTTGCTGGTAGCTGGTGGCCAGACTGGTACGAATGGTTGGCGGCTCAAAGCGGAAAAAAAGTAAAACCAGCGAAGGCACTAGGCAGTGCAAAACATAAAGTGATCGAGGCAGCGCCTGGATCGTATGTAAAGGTCAGAGCAGTTTAGCGTGGTGCCACTGGCCGCAGAAACCGGCAAAGGAAGATGACGATGAGTGCAAAGATTGCGTACGTAACGGGCGGGATGGGCGGCATCGGTACGGCGATTTGTCAGCGATTGTCCAAAGAAGGGATGACCGTGATTGCAGGGTGTGGCCCAAGCCGTGATCATCAGCAATGGATCGATGAGCAGGAAGTCTTAGGCTATACCTTCTATGCTTCGGTCGGTAACGTGTCAGATTGGGAGTCCTGCTCCGTGGCCTTTAAGAAGGTTCGGGACGAGCATGGCCCAGTCGATATATTGGTGAATAACGCAGGGATCACGCGCGATGGCGTCTTTCGCAAAATGACTGCAGATGACTGGCGTGCGGTGATGGATACAAACTTAAACAGCCTGTTTAATGTCACCAAGCAAGTGATTGATGGTATGGCCGATCGAGGTTTCGGACGCATCATTAATATCAGCTCGGTAAACGGCCAAAAAGGCCAGTTTGGGCAGTCTAATTACGCGACGGCCAAAGCGGGTATTCATGGTTTTACAATGTCGCTTGCGCTTGAGGTTGCGAGCAAGGGGGTGACAGTCAATACGGTGTCGCCTGGCTATATCGGCACAGACATGGTTCGTGCGATTCGTCCAGACGTATTAGAGAAGATCGTAGCGACCATTCCCGTCAAGCGCTTGGGGCGTCCTGAGGAAATCGCATCGATTATTGCGTGGATTGCTTCGGACGAGTCAGGATTTTCGACGGGTGCGGACTTTTCCTTGAATGGTGGTTTGCATATGGGTTAAGGCCATCAGATAGATGGTCTTTTGATGGATCAGTAATTAAAAATTAAAAACAAGTATTGGGGAAAGTAATGACTGAAGCATCAGATATGAACGTACGGTTGATTAAGAAGTATCCCAATCGCCGTTTGTACGACACAAAAACAAGCACCTACATCACGCTAGCGGATGTTAAGCAATTGGTGCTGGAAAATGAATCGTTCAAGGTCGTGGACGCGAAGTCAGCCGAAGATCTGACGCGAAGCATCTTGTTGCAGATTATTCTTGAAGAGGAAAGTGGCGGTGTGCCGATGTTTTCTTCGACGATGCTTGGGCAAGTCATCCGTTTTTATGGCCACGCCATGCAAGGGATGATGGGCTCGTATCTTGAGAAAAACATAGAGGTCTTTATGGAAGCGCAGGACCGAATGGCTGAGCAGTCAAAAGGCTTATACGGCGGGTCGAACCAATTTGCGCCCGATGCCTGGACGCAACTGATGACTGCGCAAACGCCAGTCGTGCAAAATATGATGAACAGTTATGTCGAGCAGAGCAAGACCATGTTATCTCAGATGCAGGACAAGATGCAGGATCAAACTCGGGCGCTCATGGCTGCTTTCCCATTTGCACCAGGTAGTGCAAACGAGAAAAGCAAGAGCTAGGCTTCGGCGATACGTTTGGCTAGGTGATCAAGTGCCTCTTGCACTTGATCCACTAGAATCAAACAAAGATGTCCAGGCTGAAGTTTGGCCAGTGCCGTGTCAATCGCGGTGAATTCGCCGCGTATTTCTACAATTTCTTTTGTCCGTGACGCATTCTTCAGACCGAGCCGCAACAGCGCCAGCACTTCGCCGTCTTCACGGCCACGTTGACATTGATCCTGATAAAGAATGGCCTGGTCAAAGGATTCGCCTAGGATTTCCGTTTGTTGGATGATGTCTTCATCGCGACGATCACCAGCACCGCTAATCACAACCATACGTTTGTTTGCGGGAATCGTTTCGATCGCTTGGATTAAGGCCAGAATGGCATCCGGGTTATGGCCATAGTCGGCAATCACCGTTGCGCCGCGATAGTCAAACACATTGAAGCGGCCGGGGGCGGTTTGGGCGTCGTTCACAAAAGTCGCCAAGCCCATTTCAATGATGCTCCAGTCTAGTCCAAGCGTCCAGGCTGCGGCGATGGACGCCATGGCATTCTCCGTTTGAAACGTGATCGTGCCATTGCGGGTAAGTGGGATCGCTTTGAGCGCAATCCGGTGTTCTTGACCTGCTTCGCTACAGACGATGCTTTCGCCATCCACAAATACCACGCGCTTGCCTTGCGCTTTGTGCGTGTTCAAGACGGGAAGCTGTTTGTCCCGAGAAAATAAGATAACTGAGCCGGGGCATACCTCCCCCATGCCAACCACCATCGGATCTGAGGCATTGAGTACGGCACTGCCATGCGGTGCAACGTTTTGAACGATCACGCGCTTGACGAGTGCAATCCCATCCGTGGTGTTGATGAAGTTCATGCCCAGATGATCGCCGATGCCAATGTTGGTGACGATTGCGACATCGCACTGATCAAAGGCGAGGCCTTCGCGCAAGATACCTCCACGCGCAGTTTCTAATACTGCGGCATCGACATCCGGATGCATCAACACGTTACGGGCACTGCGTGGCCCACTGCAATCACCGGTGTCTATGCAGCGCTGCTCAATATAGACGCCGTCAGAGTTTGTCATGCCCACGCGTTTGCCGCTTGTCCTAAGTAAATGGGCGGTTAGCCGCACAGTCGTTGTTTTGCCGTTTGTTCCTGTCACGGCCACGACGGGGATGCGGGCATTGTC
>CAMBPA010000155.1 GCA_945869355.1 Bordetella parapertussis | reverse complement strand
TTTCGCATTTTGTATGGGTAACCCGCGCGGCTGTCACTCTCCAGACGGAACGGGTTACGCCTTCTGGGGCGACCAAGTCTTAGCCTTGGACGCGATCAACCCAGAGATTGCAGCGCGTCTAGCCCGCGCGGGTGATCAATGGGTGCGCTTTATTCCGGAAGTGAGTCAGCGCATGCATGCCCAACTCGAACGCCTGGCCAAGCACGCTTCCCTATCTCGCAATACACTAGAAATCGTCTCAAAAGCACTTTCACTTTGATCTTCAGGACCTCTTTGAAACCATGAAACGCAAAACACTTACGCAATACCTAGTCGAGCAACAGCGGGCAGCCCATGCACTCAGTGCAGAGGTTCGTCTATTGATCGAAATCGTCTCACGCGCCTGCAAAACGATTAGCCACGCGGTGAGCAAGGGCGCCCTAGGCGGCGTACTCGGCAGTTTGGAAAGTGAAAACGTTCAAGGCGAAGTACAAAAGAAACTAGACGTCATGTCTAACGAAGTATTGCTTGAAGCCAATGAATGGGGTGGCCACTTAGCCGCGATGGCCTCCGAGGAAATGGAAACTATTCACCTCATTCCCAATCGTTACCCTAAGGGCGAATTTTTACTCTTGTTTGATCCCCTGGATGGCTCGTCTAATATCGACGTCAACGTATCGATCGGTACGATTTTTTCAGTGCTGCGCGCACCGACAAGTGCCTCGGGCCGCGAAGTCACGGAACAAGATTTTCTCCAGCCAGGCACGACACAGGTAGTCGCGGGCTACGCCATATACGGACCACAAACGATGCTCGTGCTCACGATTGGACAGGGCGTCGTCGCCTTCACGCTCGATCGTGAAATGGGCTCTTGGATTTTGACAAGCGACAACATCAAGATCCCAGAAGACACCAAGGAATTTGCAATCAACATGTCGAATATGCGTCATTGGGCTCCTCCCGTACGCAAATACATTGACGAGTGCTTAGAAGGGAAAGCGGGCTCACGCGGTAAAGATTTCAATATGCGCTGGATCGCTTCGATGGTGGCCGACGTGCATCGCCTGATTACCCGCGGCGGTATCTTCATGTATCCGTGGGATTCCCGCGAACCGAGTAAACCCGGCAAGCTGCGCTTGATGTATGAAGCCAATCCGATGAGCATGCTCGTTGAGCAAGCAGGTGGCGCGGCCACCGACGGAAATCAACGCATTCTTGATATCCAACCTACTAGCTTGCATCAACGTGTAGGCGTGGTCTTGGGCTCTAAGAACGAGGTAGATCGCGTCACGCGCTATCACCACGAAGCAAAAGCTTAGTTCGTAAAAAAAAAGAAAAAGGCCTGCCGATTTCTTGGCAGGCTTTTTTCTTACTGGATATCTTTCGAGCTTATCCGAGTGGCACTTAGTCCAACGTAAAGACTGTCGCACCGGTTGTCTTGCGGGCAGCCAAGGCAGCTTGCGCCGCACCCGCTTGCTCAAGGGGATAACGCTGATCAATACGAACCTTGATCTTCTTCTTGAGCACCAAATCGAACAGTTCGTCCGCCGCAGCTTGCATTTTCTCTGGCGTGTTGACGTGCGTGCCCAAGGTTGGTCGTGTCACAAACAGTGAACCCTTCGCAGCCAAAATACCGAGGTTCACACCATCGACTGCACCAGAAGCATTACCGTAGCTGACCATCAGACCGCGCGGCTGCAAGCAATCAAGCGAAGTCACCCAAGTGTCTTTACCTACGCCGTCATACACGACGGGCACTTTTTTGCCTTTGGTCAATTCCATCACGCGTTCAACAACGTTTTCACGTGAATAGTCGATCACTTGCCATGCACCGTGGGCCTTGGCCAACGCAGCTTTTTCAGGGCTCGATGCCGTACCGATCAGCTTGACACCCAACGCTTTCGCCCATTGGCAAGCGATGAGTCCGACACCACCCGCAGCGGCGTGGAACAAAATTGTTTCACCACCCTGCAAGCGATATGTCTGGCGGAACAGGTAATGAACCGTTAGGCATTTCAGCATGATGGCAGCGGCTTGCTCATAGGTTATGCCCTTAGGCAGTTTCACGACCTGTGCAGCAGGTACGTTACGGGCTTGCGCGTAGCCGCCCAAGGGGCTTTGGCCGTAGGCAACCCGATCACCCACTTTGAATTGCTTGACGGCCTTACCCACTGCAGTCACATCGCCCGCGCCTTCAAAACCAAGACCGTGTGGCAGCGGATTTTTGTACAGGCCGTCACGGAAATAAATATCAATAAAGTTCAGTCCGGCCGCATGCTGACGAATCGTAATTTCGTGATCAGCTGGGGCTGGCACTTCGATTTCGACTAGTTTCAGGACTTCGGGACCGCCGTTTTGTTCGATGCGGATGGCTTTGACGAGATTGCTCATGGATGCTCCAGACGAAAAGAAATAAAGCACTAGTTAAACAAACGATGTTCACGGCATAAATTCAATGCTGAGGGGCGAGTTTATATCGTGGCCAAGGTAAAATGAACCATTATCAAGACAATTTGTAGGGAACTATGGCCGGACACAGTAAATGGGCCAATATCCAGCACCGAAAAGGTCGCCAGGACGCCAAGCGCGGGAAGCTTTGGACCAAAATTATCCGTGAAATTACCGTGGCAGCTCGCGCCGGCGGCTCCGACCCTGAGGCAAACCCACGTTTGCGTATGGCCTGGGATAAGGCCATGGGCGCCAACATGCCTAAAGACAATATCCAGCGCGCAATCACCCGCGGCGCCGGTGGTGCCGATGGCGCTAACTATGACGAGATCCGCTACGAAGGTTATGGCGTGGGCGGTGCTGCAGTGGTCGTGGACTGCATGACGGACAATCGCACGCGCACGGTTGCCGAAGTGCGCCATGCACTCTCAAAAAACGGTGGCAATCTCGGACAAGAAGGCTCCGTCGCTTTTATGGTCACGCACTGCGGTCAATTCATTTTTGCGCCAGGCAGCTCTGAAGACACCATCATGGAAGTTGCACTCGATGCAGGGGCTGACGATGTCATGACAGACGACGAAGGTGTAGTCGAAGTGATTTGCCCGATCACAGCCTTTGCCGCGGTGCGCGATGCGTTGCAAGCAAAGGGTCTCGTTCCTGAAATGTCTGACATCGTCATGAAACCCAACAACGAGATCGAACTCACGGGCGACGACGCAATCAAAATGCAAAAGCTGCTGGATGCACTTGAAGGGCTCGATGACGTGCAAGAGGTCTACACCAACGCGTCGATGGACGAGCAAGGTTCTGACGCATGAATCTTTTAGTTATTGGCTCTGGTGGCCGCGAACACGCGCTGGCGTGGCGTTTATTGCAGTCTGCGCGCGTCAAACACGTCTATGTCGCACCGGGCAACGGTGGGACGGCCCTGATGGCGAACGCATCCAACATTGATATCTCCGAACCGGAAGCACTCGCCGCTTTTGTAAAAGAGAACGGGATCGCACTCACAGTGGTTGGTCCCGAAGCGCCCCTGGCAAAAGGAGTTGTCGATGTGTTCCGTCGCCACGGTCTCAAGATTTTTGGGCCAACCAAAGCGGCCGCACAACTCGAAAGCTCCAAAGACTTCGCCAAACAATTTATGGTGCATCACCACATTCCGACCGCCGCTTATCAAACCTTTACAGACCCTGTCGCAGCGCACCGTTACATCGATGCGCAAGGCGCACCGATTGTGATCAAGGCGGATGGCCTCGCCGCAGGTAAAGGCGTCGTGGTCGCCGAGACACTCAAACAAGCCCACGACGCGGTCGATGCAATGCTCGGTGACGGCTCTCTTGGTGCAGCCGGCGCACGCGTTGTCATTGAAGAATGTCTGCTCGGCGAAGAGGCGAGCTTTATCGTTCTGTGCGATGGCAAAAATATCCTACCTCTGGCAACGAGTCAGGACCACAAACGACTCAAGGATGCAGATCAGGGTCCCAACACGGGAGGCATGGGAGCATACTCACCAGCGCCAGTGGTGTCCGACGCCCTGCATCAACGCATCATGCAAGAGGTCATTCGGCCCACCATCGCAGGGATGGCTGCGGACGGCATCCCTTTTACTGGCTTTCTCTATGCAGGACTGATGATTGGGCCCGGCACAGACGCCCAACGCGCCATTAAGGTGCTTGAGTTCAATTGCCGCATGGGAGACCCAGAAACACAACCCATCATGATGCGCATTCGCAGTGACTTGCTCGACGTATTCGAGCACGCGGTAGGTGGGACACTTGACCACGCAAAGATTGACTGGGATCCTCGCACAGCGCTCGGCGTTGTCATGGCGAGCGCAAACTACCCAGACACCCCGCGCACTGGCGATGCAATACACGGCATTCCACAGGCGACTGCAGACTGCGTCGTGTTTCATGCCGGCACAGCGCTTAAGGACAGCGTACTGCGCACCTCTGGTGGCCGCGTGTTGTGTATCACTGCACTCGACAATAGTGTTCGCGCGACACAACAACGCGCCTACCAGGCCGTCGCTGCGATTCGGTTTGACGGCGCGCAATATCGCAATGACATTGGTTGGCGTGCGCTTGACGCTGCCAACGGGGAGCCCCGCTAAGTGTCGAGCGTGAACCTGACGGCCGTACGCACCTATCTTTTAGGTTTACAGCAAAATATCGTCTCTGCACTTGAAACCGCAGGCAATCAAAATTTCTTGCATGACGAGTGGGTACGTGCTGAAGGTGGCGGCGGCATATCACG
>CAMBPA010000154.1 GCA_945869355.1 Bordetella parapertussis | reverse complement strand
GGGTATACCGGTCCGCTTGTCTTATGACGCAGAAAAACGCAAAGCTAATCTCTTCGCAACGTTGGGTGATCCCAAGGCTCGTGGAATCGTGTTGTGCGGGCATACCGATGTGGTGCCAGTCGATGGCCAGGCGTGGAAAACGGATCCGTTTAAAGCGCACATTGCTGATGGCAAGATCTATGGTCGCGGTGCGGTCGATATGAAGGGCTACATCGCAGCATCACTCGCTATGGTGCCTGCATTTATGAATAGCGATTTAAAGCAACCACTGAATATCGGTTTGACCTACGACGAAGAGGTCGGTTGCATTGGCGTTCAGACGCTCATTCGTGATTTGGCCGAGGCGGGCATTCGTCCTGCGGGATGTTTCGTGGGCGAGCCAACAGGCATGCAAGTGATGACGGGGCATAAAGGGATGCGCGTGACGCGCTGTCGCGTACGCGGACTGGAGGCGCACTCTTCGATGGCGCCTGAGGCGGTGAGTGCAATCGAATATGCAGCGCGCCTAATTGAAAAAATTCGCACGATGGCATTGCAGATTCAGAAGGATGGTCCTTTCGATCCAATGTTCAAGATTGCGCACGGCACGATGCAAACGGGTGTGATTCATGGCGGCACGGCGCCCAACATTGTTGCAAAAGACTGTGAGTTTATTTTTGATTGCCGCACCTTGCCGCAAGGTAATTCTGACGCCTTGATTAAACAGATTCAAGAGCATGCCGAAATGCTCAAAGTTGAGATGCGTAAGTTTTCAGTCGATGCGGATATTTCGTTCGAGACCATATCGAACTCCGCACCATTGGCAACGGCTGAAGACGCGCCCATTACTTACCTGGGAACGTCGTTGGTTAAAAATAATTTGCTAGGTCGTGTATCGTTTGCGACGGATGCGGGATGGCTGCATAAAGCCGGCATCCCTTGCGTCGTGGTCGGGCCTGGCGATATCGCCGTCGCACACAAGCCTAATGAATACATCGAAATCAGCCAGCTTGAACAATGCCTGGGTTTCATGGACCGCTTGCGCGATCGCATGACCCAGGAAGTGTTACTCAAGTAAGCCTGTTGGTGTTGGCTTAGATGCGGCGTATCACCTGACCGGCGCGGGCGCCGGTTGAGGCGCCATTGCGCCAGCTCGCTACCCCATTGACGTACACGCGTTGAATGCCTGCCGCAGGTAGTTTGGGGTTCGCAAAGGTGGCGCAATCGCGCACCTGTTCGGGATCAAATACGACGAGGTCGGCAGCATAGCCTTCCGCAATCAGGCCGCGATTTTTTAAGCTAAATTTGGCGGCTGGCATGCCTGTCATCTTATAAATTGCGGTCTCGAGCGGGAATATTTTTCGATCTCTTGAGTAGTGTCCCAGGACTCTGGGGAAGGCGCCCCAAAGTCGTGGATGCGGAAATGTGTCGTGCGGAAGTCCGTCGGAACCAATCATAGTTTCTGGGTGCGCCATGATGCGTTCTACATCCGCTTCATCCATTGAGAAATAAATTGCACCTGCGGGTTGCAGCGAAGCCAAGAATTCGCTGAACTCAAGGTTCTGTTCCTTGAGTAACTCGTCTACATACCGTCCAGCCGTCTCTGGCTTCGGTGTTGACCACGCGATGAGTGTGCGGGATGCTTGTTCCACATTATCCTGACGCAAGATGGTTGACGAAGCTACATAGGGGTAGCAGTCCATGCAAACATCCATCCGGCTGCGTGCCTCATCAATGAGCGCGAGCGTTTCGGTTGAGCGTCCGTGGTTTGCACGGCCATTGACTTTGTGGTGCGAGATAATCTGACGCACGCCTAATGCATTGGCAATCGACATCGCTTCGGTCATCGCTTCGAGCACCTGCTCGGCCTCATTGCGAATGTGGGAGGCAATCACGGCGTTGGTTCCGCGTAGGGGCTCAAAGACGGCTTGAACTTCACTCGCGGTCGCTGCGTGAGCGGGGGCGTAATACAAGCCGGTCGATACACCGACCACGCCCGCGTCGAGCGCTTCTTGCACCAGCTTTTGCATTTGTGCGATTTCTGCTTCGTTTGCTGGCCGATTAACGTCTTGCATCGTGACGGTACGCATCGTGGTGTGTCCGACAAGCGAGGCGACGTTCATCGAGGAGGGCGTTTGTTCTAGTGCTTTAAAATATTCTTTAAAGGTGCTGAAGCGCTGATTTGGGTTGTCATTGGCGACCAAGTTGATGGGTGGAATGGGATTTGTTCTGCCAAGCGGCGCCAGGCTGATTCCGCAGTTGCCAGTGACCACTGTTGTGGCACCCTGACTTATTTTTGGTTCCATGGATGGATCGGCCAACACCAGACGATCATCGTGTGTGTGCACGTCAATGAAGCCCGGGGCAATTGAGGCGCCCGCCACATCGACGGTCGTGCTGGCGTGAACCTGCAGGTTTAAGCCGATTGCAGTAATTTTGCCGTCTTTGATAGCGATGTCAGCGCGATATCGGGGTTTACCCGAGCCATCAATAACAATACCGTTCTGTAGGAGGAGATCACAGTTCATGAGGGATAACTTGGATGTTTTAGGTTGCACCATTATGTTACAAACTTGTTGACTCTTCACGGTTTTTCTTACCGCGACCTTGGCGATTGCCAAAGCGGCTGGGTGCAAGCCCAATTTAAGTTAAGCTCGAGTAGATCCATCAGTTTTGTGGCACGGTTATTGCTTACGAGATATTGCACGATTTAATTTATGTGGAGTCATATATGAAACTCAATCGACGTGATTTACTGAAAGGCGCGGCTGGCTTGGGCGTAGCCGCGACTGGCGTTATCGGCGCCCCAGCGTTTTCGCAAGGTTCTACCAAAGTATTGAAGTTTGTACCTCAGGCGAACTTGGCTAACTTTGACCCAATTTGGGGCACGCAGTACGTGGTGCGTAATGCATCCCAGCTGGTTTGGGATACGTTGTACGGCATCGATAACAAACTGCAGCCCAAGCGGCAGATGGTTGAAAGTGAAGAAATGTCGGCCGATGGGTTGACATGGACCTTCAAGCTTCGCCCAGGACTAAAGTTTCATGATGGCTCGCCTGTGCGCGCTGTTGACTGCGTCGCGAGCATCACACGTTGGTCTGCTCGTGACCCGATGGGCTTGATGCTCAAGGCGATTCAAAAAGAATTGGTCGCTGTCGACGATACGACCTTCAAATGGGTGCTCTCTAAACCTTATCCAAAGATGTTGTTTGCGTTGGGCAAAGTAGGTACACCAATTTGTTTCATCATGCCTGAGCGCATTGCAAAGACAGATCCGTTTAAGCAAATCGATGAGTACATAGGCTCGGGCCCAATGCGCTTTGCGCGCAATGAGTGGAAACCCGGTGCGCTGGCCGTATTCGAGCGCTTTGCTGATTACAAGCCGCGCAGTGAGCCTTCCAACTGGATGTCTGGCGGCAAGATCATTCACTTCGATCGCATCGAATGGATCATCATGCCTGATCCCGCAACGGCGTCGGCTGCTTTGCAAAGTGGTGAGATCGACTGGTGGGAAAGTCCGTTGCCTGACCTGATCCCCTTGCTCAGACGTAATCGCAACATCGAAGTCGATATTGCTGACCCGTTGGGTAACATCGGTGCGTTCCGCTTGAATCACCTTCACCCTCCGTTTGATAACGTGAAGGTACGTCAGGCGGTACAGATGGCGATCAGTCAAGAGGATTACATGCGCGCTGTTGTCGGTTCTGACACAAAGCTGTGGAAGCGTTCGGCAAGCTTTTTTACGCCTGATACCCCGTTGTACTCAGAGAACGGTGGCGATGCCCTGAAAAAAGGTCCGCAAATGGAGGCTGCCAAGAAATTGTTGGCTGAATCCGGATACAAAGGTCAGCCCGTCACCTGTTTGGTTGCGCAAGATAACTCGATCACCAAGGCACAGGGTGAAATCACTGCCGACGTGCTCAAGCGCTTAGGCATGACGGTTGACTTCGTTGCAACGGACTGGGGCACTGTTGGTCAACGCCGCGCATCTAAGAACGAGCCTGGCAAAGGCGGTTGGGGGATGTTCCACACATGGCACGCGGGCGCAGATTGCGCAACGCTGGCCGGTAACGTGGGTGTGCGGGCCAACGGCGATAAGGCTTGGTTTGGCTGGCCGACCAGCGCTGGTGTTGAAAAGGGTGTCGATCAATGGTTCGACGCATCAACCCTTGATGCGGAGAAGAAAGCCTTCGCTGATATCAACAAGGCCGGGATGGATGACGTTGTTTACATTCCAACTGGGTTCTTCTATTCGTACCAAGCTTGGCGTAAAAACCTGAGTGGCATCACCTCTGGCCCATTGCCATGGTTCACCGGTGTAAAGAAAGCCTAAGTTAGGACTGAGTCGTTTAGGGTCGATACCTTTGCGGGTATCGACCCATTTGATTCGCCACAGTAAATCCAATTTAGAAGCGCGGATAAACAATCAATATGTTTAGTTATATATTTGGAAGGGTACTTGCGACCATTCCAGTCATGCTAGTCGTGGCTTTTTTTGTGTTTAGTCTGCTCTACATCGCTCCAGGTGACCCGGCGGCTGTGATTGCAGGGGATCAGGCAAGCCCCGCTGACGTTGAGAAAATTCGTGCCAGTCTAGGCTTGGACAGGCCGTTTCTCGTTAGATTTTCCGAATGGTTTTTCAAGTTACTTCAGGGCGATCTGGGTACATCGATGTTCACTGGTATGCCAGTGATTGAATTGATCGG
>CAMBPA010000153.1 GCA_945869355.1 Bordetella parapertussis | reverse complement strand
CGTGCCATTGGTTGAGTTCATAGCCGGGGTAGCCCTGCTCGGCCACTGAGGGTACGTCTGGCAAGAGCGCGGAGCGGTTCGGTGAGGTCACAGCCAAGGCGCGCAACTTACCCGCCTGAATTTGTGTCATCGCGCTGGATGCCGTGATGATGGCCATGGGTATTTGCCCACCCAGCACATCCTTCAGTGCGGGACCGCAACCACCGTAGGGAATATGCGTGATGTGTGTCTTGGCGAAAATATTCAGAGAAGCGCCTGCCAAGTGTTGTGGCGTACCGTTGCCGCAGGAGCCATAAGAGACATCGTTCTTGGCTGGCTTGGCGGCAGTGAGTAGTTCGGCAAGACTCTTGTAGGGTGAATTAGCAGGCACCACCAGCACAGACGGGATCCAGGCCATATTCACAATCGGCACAAAATCCTTTTTCGGATCGAAGGGGAGCTTAGAGAAGACGGCGGGGTTAATGGCGAACGAACTATTCACCATGAGCAGCGAGTAGCCATCCGGGGCGCGGTCAGCCAGGTACTTGGCACCTACGTTACCGCTCGCGCCAGGCTTGTTTTCGACGATTGCCCCATGGCCCAGGGTCTCGCTCATGTAGTTTCCAATCAAGCGAGCCAAAATATCGGTCCCACCCCCGGGTGGGAAGGTAACCGTGATGTTGATTGGTTTGTTCGGAAAGGTCTCTTGTGCAGAAACGTCCGCCCCAGCCAATGTCACCGCCGCAAGCGCCGCGCTGGCGATCAGCGCGACAATCTTGTTGCGTAAGGTCATGCCTGAGCGCTGGCTTCGCATATTGAGTTCCTTTTCTTGGGACACTAAGTAGAATGGGAAGAACGGGAGTATTGATCCCCAATGTACATAAAAATGTGTTGACTGAATAGAGCATTTCCGGCGCCAAAGCAAAGCAGCGCATTGTGTAAGATAAATTGCGGGTTAACCCTATGTTTTGTGTTTTTAAACCACAGAATGTTGCTATGATCCAACAGAAAGACGTCCTCTAGGCTCTTTTCTACCGGCTTTCATAGCCACAGACCCGGATTTTTGATGCAATAGCGTCAACTTCCCTTAGCGGAGTTAGGGGGGCGGCAGACAATACTGTTTGTTGCTCTTGTCACTCAAATCAACGGAGATTTCTTAAATGAAAAAGACTCTGCTCGCTGCCGCCCTGCTAGCCGGCTTTGCTGGTGCCGCTTCGGCACAATCATCAGTAACTTTGTACGGTGTTGTTGACGGCGGTTTGCGTTATCAACAAGTTAGTCGTAACAACCTCGACGGCACCAACAACATGGGCGTAGCCTATGGCCAACAGTCAGGCAACCGTTTCGGAATGAAGGGTGTTGAAAGCCTGGGTAACGGCAACAACGCAATTTTCACGATCGAAAGCGGCTTCGACCTCGGTAACGGCATGGGCCAACAAGGTGGTCGTTTGTTCGGTCGCCAGTCATGGATGGGCGTGGAAAACAATGCTTGGGGTCAGGTTCGCCTTGGCCGTATGATCAACTTGACCACAGACTATCTGGTTAACGCTGTTGACCCATTTGGCGCCGGTTTCGGTCAGCTGAACATGGGTAACGCATTCACAGCAGGTAACACGGTGCGTCTGGACAACGTCCTGATGTACAAAACACCTACATTGAGCGGTTTCCAGGCCGGTTTGGGCTACTCGTTCGCAACAGGTTTGACCTCGAACGGCGGCACAACTGGTTACGGTTTCGCTACAAACAACAACTCACGTGAAGTGACAGTTGGTGTTAAGTACGCTAACGGCCCAATCTATGCAGCTGCATCGTTTGAAAAAGCCTATGCTGCTAACACAACAACACAAAACGGTAACAGCATTAATAGCGCTAACATCGCTGGTTCGTACGACCTTAAAGTTGTGAAATTGGCGGCTGGTTTCGGTGTGACACGTGACGGCTTCTGGGCTGGTTCAGGTGCAGGCGGTACCGGTGCTGCGATCGCAACAGGGCCTAACGGCAACACAAATTCACTGGTGTTCGCACCTGGTACTAGCTTCAACGCCTACATCGTTGGCGCCACGGTACCTGTGAACGCTGTTTCACGTGTCTTGTTGTCATGGACCATGATTGCTCCTGACGGCGACACGAAAACGCTTTACAGCGCAAAAAACCAGCAGTCGCTCGGCCTAGGTTACACCTATGACTTCACGAAGCGTACAAACCTGTACACATACGTTGGTCAGGTAACCAACTACGCAACAGTTGACACAGCTAAGAGCACCGTTGTCGGTCTCGGTATGCGTCATCAGTTCTAAGAAACTGTTTAGAACGCTGGTTTAGTTTCGGCTAGATCAGTTGCGGTAAGTAAATAAAGCGGGTCACTTTTCGGAGTGACCCGCTTTATTTTGGGTTGTAGAAGTGTGATCTCCCTATGCCTGTTGGGCGATAGGGCCGAGTAAAAACCCTAATGAGAGTGCTACACTGTTCGAGTTTGTGCAACGCAGCCGAGACTCTGGATGAATCTGCAACAATATTTCCCTGTCCTGCTTTTTATCGTCGTGGGTAGTGCCATCGGTTTTGCGTTGATCGCAGCCGGCTCCTTGATTGGCCCGCATCGTCCTGATGCCCAAAAACTCTCACCCTACGAGTGTGGTTTTGAAACCTTTGGTGATGCACGCATGAAGTTCGACGTGCGCTATTACTTGGTTGCCATCCTCTTTATTTTGTTTGATCTTGAAATCGCATTCTTATTTCCCTGGGCCATTGCAAATGGTGCAGTGGGTATGGTTGGTTTCGTCACGGCAATGATCTTTTTAACGATCTTGACTGTGGGTTTTATCTACGAGTGGAAAAAAGGTGCGCTTGACTGGGAATAAACCCCAGCAACGCAGAGCTTAACTATGGCAATCGATGGCATTCTGAAAGAAGGTTTCATCACGACCAGCGCAGACAAATTCATCAACTGGGCAAAAACCGGTTCGATGTGGCCAATGACGTTTGGTTTGGCGTGTTGCGCGGTAGAAATGATGCATGCGGGCGCTGCGCGCTACGACTTAGATCAGTTCGGGATCATTTTCCGTCCAAGCCCGCGACAATCAGACCTCATGATTGTTGCGGGGACCTTGTGCAACAAGATGGCACCTGCCTTGCGCAAAGTCTATGACCAGATGCCTGAGCCACGCTGGGTGGTCTCAATGGGCTCTTGCGCGAACGGCGGCGGCTACTACCACTATTCGTATTCCGTGGTGCGTGGTTGTGACCGTATTGTGCCGGTGGATGTTTATGTGCCTGGCTGCCCACCTACTGCAGAAGCGTTGGTCTATGGCCTGCTGCAGATGCAAAACAAGATTCGCCGAACTAATACGATCGCACGTTAATTTAAACAACGTGTTGGCCCGACCCCAACACGTTGCGTGACACAGGCTTAAGACATGTCCAGGCTAGAAAACCTGCAACAACAATTGATGACCTTGCTTGGTGAGCAGACCAAGCTGACGCTGTCGACCGATGAGATCACCCTAGAGGTCTCGCCTGATCATTGGCAGTCCATATGTCAGCGTTTGCGCGACGAGCCGGCCTTAAGGTTCGAGACCTGTATCGATTTGTGTGGTCTCGATTACCTGACCTACGGTGCAGGGCGTGTCGGTGAAACACCTGCGACAGCAGTGGTGCCTACAAGTCGGTATGCTGTGGTGGTGCATTTGTTGTCGCTTACGCATAACTGCCGCCTGCGTGTGCGCGCATTCTTGCAGAGTACCGAATTCCCTGTGTTGGATTCGCTGGTGGATGTCTGGCCCGCTGTGAACTGGTTTGAGCGTGAAGCCTTTGACCTGTTCGGGATTGTGTTCGAGGGCCATCCTGACCTACGCCGTATCCTGACGGATTACGGCTTTATTGGTCATCCCTTCCGCAAGGATTTCCCCGTATACGGCAACGTTGAAATGCGCTACGACCCTGAACAGGGCAGAGTGGTGTATCAGCCCGTCACAATCGACCCACGTGAGGTCATCCCGCGTGTCATTCGTGAAGATGGCTATGGGATGGGACGCTAATCATGGCTGAAATTAAAAACTACACGCTGAACTTTGGTCCACAACATCCAGCGGCCCACGGCGTGCTGCGCTTGGTGCTTGAGCTTGACGGTGAAGTGATTCAACGCGCGGACCCACATATCGGTCTGCTGCATCGTGGCACTGAAAAACTCGCTGAGCACCGCACTTTCCTGCAAGCCTTGCCGTACATGGATCGTCTCGACTATGTGTCGATGATGTGTAACGAGCACGCCTACGTCATGGCCATCGAGAAAATGATGGGCGTGCAAGTGCCCTTGCGTGCGCAGTATATCCGTGTGATGTTTGATGAGATCACACGCCTGCTGAACCACCTGATGTCGTTGGGTTCACATGCGCTTGACGTCGGTGCGATGGCTGTATTCTTGTACGCCTTCCGTGAGCGTGAAGACTTAATGGATTGCTATGAGGCCGTCTCGGGTGCGCGTATGCACGCGGCCTAGTACCGTCCGGGTGGCGTGTATCGCGATCTGCCTGACGCGATGGCGCAGGATGGCAAGTCAAGCGAATATCGCTCGGCAAAAGACTTCAAAGCGATGAACGATGCGCGCTCAGGCTCCTTGCTCGACTTCATCGAAGACTTTACCAATCGTTTCCCTACCTGTGTGGATGAGTACGAGACGCTCTTGACCGATAACCGTATCTGGAAGCAGCGTTTAGT
>CAMBPA010000152.1 GCA_945869355.1 Bordetella parapertussis | reverse complement strand
CGATCCAAAAAACATCTTGTTCGGATTTTTCTTAGCGAACGCAACAAACTCTTCAAACGTTTTCACCGGCAGATCTGCATTTACCACCAACACATGAGGTACAGAGGCCGCAATCGTGATCATTGAAAAACTTTTCTTTGGATCAAACTGAAGATCCTTTATCAATCCCGCCGCGATCGCAAAAGATGTTTCAGCCGTCAGCAAGGTATAGCCATCAGCATTCGCCCGGGCAACTGCGTTCCAACCAATCGTTCCACCGCCGCCCACGCGATTTTCCACAATCACGGGTTGCTTTAAACGCTCAGTGAGATGCTGCGAGACGATGCGCGCGACAATATCTGTACCTCCCCCCGCAGAGTACGGGACGATGACGTTAACTGGCTTTCTAGGGTAGCCGCTGTCAGCGGCCGCGATACCCGTCATGCTAAGTCCGCCTAATGCGGCCAGGTAGTGGTTAAAGTCTCTGCGCTTCACATTGTGCTCCGATTAATTTTTATAGGTTGTGATGACTATATTTTTTTACGATAAACGATCTTGACTTAAGTTAAGGCCCAGACGGGCGCATCCATCCCAAAGTTAGGGGCTGGTTTCTCCCACCTCGGGGCAGTCTCTGACATCCTTAAAACAGGGCCGAGCGTCAGCATCCGTCCGTGATTAGGCGTATTCGTTTTGACGTAAAGTTTTTCAACTTCGGTGTCTGTGAGTGAACCTGGCGCCGCATCGAATGCCTCTATCAGCCCTTGACGCTGAATGAACATGGCCGACTGACAAAGCGAGACCTTTACCTCGTAGCTTCCACCCTCTTTCACTCTGCGAGCCATCGCAAGCATGACCCCTATCGCACCCAAATAGCCAGTCAAGTAGTCACACATCGGCGCAAAAACTAATTTTGGTTGCCCTGCTCCTATCGATTCGCCGTAGGTATGGCATATACCAGTGACAGCTTGTGCAACCTGCTCCCAGCCTGCTCGGTCTTGAAAAGGTCCTCCACTACCAAAACAGCTCACTGACAAATGAATCAGTCCAGGACAGAGATCAAATAGTTGTTCTCTACCAAAGCCCTTTCTTGTCAACGCGCCAGGACGATAGCCATCAATCACGACATCAGCCGTCTTAACTAAGTCGCGAAAGATAGCCGCTTGCTCTGGTATTTCAAAATCAAGAAAGCAGCTGCGTTTGCCATGACTGGTGTCTCGGACATGCTCTGCGACCTGCGGTAGCTGCGGTGCCGTGACCATCAAGACATCCGCACCATGCTCACCCAACGTTCTACCGGCAATAGGTCCCGCTAAAATACGAGTAAGGTCCAAGACACGCGCACCATCAAGGGGTCGGGTTGCGCTCGACAAAGGCCTGGGCGCGCCGTCTCTCACTTTACGAATCTCGATAACCGGGCGTGCGTCTAAGTATTGTCCCTGAGGATGAGCCAGCCACTCAGCAGACGTTCGAATCAACCCCCCGCAGGCGCGAGCGTCTGCGATCGCCTGCTCGAGATCCTCGCCCTTCCACCCTGCAACGCTTGACGAGACACCTTCAACGGTGTGCTCACACTGCAACACGCCAAGCACTTTTTTAGACAAGCTTGGCAAGTTGAGATGAGGTAACAGCCATTTTCCATCTTGCGTTGGCCAGGGCTGTGTCACCGTGAGCATTTGCGCCATGGAGTCGGAGGGCGGTACGGGAGCGTATTGGCCGTCCGGCTTTTGCTTGCGCGTGTAGTCTACGGTGCGAAGCGACGCTGCCGCATGACGAACGTCTAATGACAAGCCTTGGCGTCGCCCGTGCCGAAACTCCCACAGATCATTGGCTGCGATACCAACCATTGCCAGCGCAGCAGAGACCGTTTCACCCACTCTAAACGGTGTCTTGTAAAACGGATCCGTGCCCGATATTGCAATCTGTTCACTTGGGTCAGAGAGACCTCTTACGCTAAGAAGCTCCTCGATGGCCGAGCTAAATCCCACGGGCGACTGAGTCGCATTAAAGTCTGAACCTACTGAAGACACGCAATAGCTCCTTATCTAATTTCCAGCACAATAACTCTAATCCGACTTAGGGATACGTTCAGCAACCTTAGCCCATTTTTTTGAATCTGCAGCAATCAGTGCTGCGAGCTGCGCGGGGCTTGACGGCGTGACATCCATACCAGCGCTCGCCATGCGTGCTTTGAACGCATCCGTTGCGAGCACCTTTGCCACTTCTGTATTGAGCTTGCTGACCACCGCATCTGGGGTCCCTGCTGGCGCTAATAAGGCGAACCAGGAAGCGACGTTGAATTGCCCAAGCCCTGCCTGTGCAAAGGTTGGCACAGCTGGGAGCGCAGCGTTGGGCTGCGCCGAAGGTACGCCCACTCCGGTTACTTTGCCATCACGTACAAAAGGTGCTGCGACAGCAATCGAAATCACTGCAGCGGGGGTGCTGCCACCAATTACATCGATGATAAATTTTCCGCTACCAGAGCCACCGTAAGGAACATGCACCCAGTCCAGCCCACCTTCAAGTCGCAACTGCTCGCCTAACATGTGCGCTGTGCTGCCCACCCCAGGAGACGCATAAGACAGTTTGCCGGGATTCGCTTTGGAGTAAGCGACAAGCTCTTTCATGTTTTTTGCAGGGATGGAAGGATTCACGGCGACGACAAAGGCGACATCGGTAAGCTTGGAGATCGGCGCAAAGTCTTTGCTAGCATTAAACGCAACATTTTTTTGAATGAAGGGCGCGATGGTTAAGGTCCCATCAAAACCCAACAATAGAGTATGGCCATCGGGCTTCGCACGAGCCACCTCGGTCGTACCAATCACGCCAGTCGCACCGGCCTTGTTCTCTACTTGAAAAGATTGCCCGAGCCCTTTGGATAAGCCTTCGGCCAACACCCGCGCAAGCATATCAGCCGAGCCGCCCGGCGCAAACGGCACGATAAGTTTTACAGGGCGCGAAGGATAGGTCTCAGTTTGCGCAACTGCGATACCAGTGCTTAAGCTGAAGATCAGAGCTTGAAGGGTGATGAGAGCGCGTTGACTGAAGCAGATCATCTTTATTCTCTTTTAAGATTAGATCAGCAAAGTATTGCCTCTATTCTGACAAGGACGTGCTAGGGGTATCCCTATAGCGGTCTATCTTAAGGCGGCAACACGGCTGCATTGTTAAGCTTTAAGTCTTTTGACTTCGCGCTTTCCGCTAAGATTGTGTCAAACCTATGACTCAACCGTAGCGAACTACTGCCAGGAGGCGTTATGAAGATCAGCTTACGTTTATCGACACTGCTCTTTTCATTTTTTGCCGTATTCAATGCCACAACAATCCATGCACAATCTTCGGGCGCCTACCCAACACGCCCCGTGACGATCGTGGTCCCCTTCCCCCCCGGCGGAGGGACCGATGTCGGCGCTCGTCTCGTCGCCCAGAAGCTGTCACTCAAGTGGGGCCAACCAGTCATCGTGGAGAATCGTGGCGGCGCAGCGGGTCGCCTCGGCGCTGATTTAGTCGCCAAGGCAAAACCAGACGGCTATACGTTATTAGTGGGTAACGTAGGTACGCAATCGGTTAATCCTGCGCTCTACAAAAAGATGCCGTATGACGCCGACAAAGCCTTTGCCCCCATCGGCATGATCGCCGAGCTGCCCTTGGTCATGCTCGTCACCCCGTCGCTGCCCTGGAAGAATATTAAAGATGTTGTGGAAACAGCAAGAAAAGAACCCGGTAAAGTTACCTTTGCAAGTTCTGGTGCCGGTGGAGCGCCTCACCTTGCTGGCGAAATTTTTCAACAAGTCTCTGGCACCAAAATGCTACATATTGCTTATAAGGGCGGTGGGCCAGCAGCCCTGGACCTCATGGCAGGTCATGTGAATATTTACTTTGGGACGGTACTTGAATCCGTTGGTCACGTGAAAGCTGGCAAGCTCAAAGGCTTAGGCGTCACAAGCGCCGCCCGCTCGCCCGCCCTACCAGAACTGCCGACTATCGCAGAAAGTGGCTATGCTGGTTTCGATACAGGTTCCTGGATCGGCATGCTGGCTCCAGCAGGGACCCCAGCCGCTATCATTAACAAAGTATCGGTGGATCTGCGCGAAGTCTTGGCTTTACCAGAGACACAACAGACCCTGATCACACAAGGCGCCACACCGTGGCCAATGACTCCCGAACAATTCACCGCGCGAATCAATACAGATCGTCAACGCTATGGGCGCATCATCATGGAAAACAACCTTAGCTCCGACTGAGATGAATCTACTACCCAAGGACGGCGGTGCAACATACATCCCGGGCTTCTTCGACCCAGAGCACTGTGCAGCGCTGTTCACCTCATTACAGGGCACAATTGACTGGAAAGAAGATCAGTTACTCATGTTTGGGAAGTTAATCACTACAAAAAGAAAGGTCGCTTGGGTAGGCGATGCGGGTTGCTCTTACACCTACTCGGGCGTAAAGAAATTCCCACAAGCTTGGACCGCAGACCTATTACATATCAAACATAAACTTGAGTCGCTCGCACACAGCACCTTCAATTCGTGTCTATTGAATCTTTACCATGACGGCGATGAAGGCATGGGCTGGCATAGCGACGATGAAAAAGAGCTAGACTCAGCCGCGCCAATTGCTTCGGTCAGTCTGGGTGGTACGCGTAAGTTCGCGTTTAAACACAAGCTCGATAAAACCAGTGTTTCTCTGTTTTTACAAGACGGTAGTGTGTTGCT
>CAMBPA010000151.1 GCA_945869355.1 Bordetella parapertussis | reverse complement strand
GAGATCGACTTCTTTGGCCGCCAGCCCCTCCATGCTCGCCGCGCCCGAGGCAAACGTTGTAAAAATAACGGTGACACCAAGTTTATCGAACAGCTTTAATTCCTGCGCAGCTGCAACCGGCAAAACGGGTCCATAGTTGCCTGTTCCACCGATTCGGATTGTGTCTGCACTAACTGCGCTGGTGTTGAGGGCAAGAGCTGTTGCGGCGATGATAAAGGCACTTCGTATGTGTGACGATTGCATGATGTCTTCCTTTTATTGTTTGCTTTTATAGAGAAATTCTACGATTTTTTATTCATCATTCGTTTTGATAGTTTGGATGAACGTCTCATGGTCAATGAATTACTTCACTGATGTCATCAGACTCTAGTCGATATTCACCCCCAATGTCTAGTCGATATTCACCCCCAATGATTGTTTTATTTTAAGAACTGGGTGATTTTGCCTGTCGCCGAGTTGAACTTTCAGCCTAGATTCTGCAAATCTAGCGAAGAGGGCGCCTTCGCTACGTGAAGTCTATATCCTGCGAGGTGGTGATCTGGCAGAAACGTCTTAGGCCATTAATGGCATTGTCATGCTCTTCGGTAGACACCCCACAACAACAATCCTCTAAAACAATCATTTCGTAGTCGCGGTCGTGACCTTCGCGAACCATGGCTTGAACAACGGCGTTTGTTGAAATGCCCGAGCAGTAAATTCTTTCGATTTGGTTGGCCCTAAGTATGGCCTCCAAACTTGTGCTGTAAAAAGGGCTGACTCGATGTTTGATGATGTCAAACTCTTCTGACCGCTTCTCTAGATCGGGATGTACTTCCGTGCCCCAAGTGCCGAGCTGGAAAATACCCGCTTTTCGAGCGCCTGAAAAGATAGGCGAGTTGGGCGGGCACTCTCGATAGTCTGGAGAAAATCCTACGCGCACAAAGCCGACCAATATGTTTGATTCGCGTGCCTTAGCCAGGGCAGTTCTTGTGTTGACCAAGATGTTGCGCTCTCGAACCTGGATGCCGTAGGCCGCTTTTCCGTTCACACCGTCTGCGTGAACAAGGTCGTTTTCCATATCCAACACTAAATAAATCGACTTTCCCATGACATCTCCTTAATGCTTAGGATCTCGTTGTGCGTTTCTAGTAATGCATTCTATAAAATCTTAGAGCTTCTATTTGGCCACAAAAACCTTTGTTTTACATGTTTAGCTGTAATATAAAATGCATTGTATCGATCTTATTTGACCCGCCAAAAAAAAGAGAGACGACTATGGATATTTTTAAACACCGCATCAGTGCGTTACTCGCTATGGCTATTTTGGCGATAAGCGTTGGATCGGTTGCTCATGCTCAAGCGAACTATCCGGTCAAGCCGATTCGATTGATTGTGCCGCTTGCGCCGGGTGGTGGTGGAGATATTGTGTCCCGTCAAATTGCGGCGGGTGCATCTGAGATTCTTGGTCAGCCCATGGTTGTGGACAACAAGCCCGGTGGCTCAACCATTATTGGTACCTCGGATGCAGCCAGAGCTGCTCCCGATGGTTACACACTCTTGATGGCGACGAGTAGTCACGTCGTCAATCCGGGAATTCGCCAACTTCCGTTTGATGCCGTCAAAGATTTTGTAGGGGTGTCCTTGGTTGCGACGACGCCTGCTTTGTTGGTCGTACCCCCAAATTTTCCTGCTAACACTGTACAAGAGCTCATCGATTTAGCTAAAAAGCAGCCTGGCGTCCTAACCTTCGGATCGAGTGGAATTGCTAGTTCACCCCATTTGAGTGGTGAGTTGTTTAACCTCAAGGCCGGGACGGACATCCGTCACGTTCCCTATAAAGGAATGGGGCCTGCATTAACCGACTTGATTGGTGGGCATGTATCGATGGTTTTTTCCAGTGCTGTTTCCGCGATGCCTTTAGTTCAGTCGGGTAAGTTAAAGGCGATTGCTACAACTGGACCAAAACGTTCCAAGGCTTTTGGCGATATGCCCGCGATCGCAGAGACACTATCCGGCTATCAGAGCCAGATTTTTTATGTGATTCTTGCACCTGCAGGTACGCCACCAGCAATTTTGGATAAGTTGAACCAGGCAATTTCAAAGGTTGCCACGACACCAGACTTTGTCGAAAAGATCGTGCAAACTGGGGGCGAAGTTATTGCGGGATCGCCCCAGGAAGCCATACAGTTTATTGCCGATCAAGTTGCTGAATATAAAGATCTCATCAAAAAGGCCAATATTCAGGTCCAGTAACTATCCAGTTTTTTTAAACCGAGTGCACAAAAAATATCATTAGAGTCTGGTGAATCTTGCGCTGAATTTTTAATTCTTCAGTTCGGTCGGCGGTTTTGATGCGAGCGCTCACCAAACTTCGATACTGACTTGAGATCATCAAAGATCATATGAATGAATCAATTGGGGTGATTGGATTAGGTAATGCGGGGCTTGCCCTGGCAGGCGCTTTGGGCAGGCACTACAGGGTGCATGGATATGATCAAAAGCCCGAGCGAATGCGCTTGTCGCAGAGCTTGGATATCAAGCCTTGTGTATCCGTTGTTGAACTTGTAAAAAATTGCGACATTATTTTTCTATCGCTTCCGACGCCCGAAGTGTCTCGTGCAGTTGCGCAGAGTGTGTCCGAGGTTGAGCTATCCGGAAAACTTTTTGTTGAAACTAGCACGGTTGATCCAAAGGATGTTTCATGGCTTTTGGAGTTTGTGCAGTCACGAGGCGCAAGCGCAATCGACGCGGCCGTACTTGGCGGCATCCAGAATCTACAAGAGGGTAAAACAACGTTTTTAGTTGGAGCCAGTGCGCGGGACTATGCACGGGTTCAAGCTATGTTGGAGAAGGTGTCAAAGAAGATCTTTTATATGGGGCCCGCCGGAAACGGCATGCGCATCAAGCTGATCAACAATGCCGTAGCCCATACGACCATGGTGGTCTTGCTCGAGGCAGTGGCGATGGCTGCTAAATCCGACATCCCTCTAGATGTTTTTTTTGAATTGATGAATAGCGACGCAGGCCTGACCCGTCCGCTGACCCATCGACTCAAAGAGAGAGCCTATACGGGGCAATATGAGGGCGGTATGTCCACTGCGAACGCTAGAAAAGACTCGTTGCTTGCGCTTGCGATGGCGCAGGAGTTGCATGTCCCGATTTTTACTATGCAGGCATCTCATACGGTGTATGAAATCGCGATCCAACAAGGACTTGCAGATTTGGACTATGCGTCGATCGCCACACTTTGGGAGAACTGGGTGGATGTGTCATTTAAGTCCGAGTAACACCTCAAGCCATTTACTCCCACAGTAGATACTGTTATTTACGCACGGGTGCCCAACTAAAGCTTCCATGAGTTGAGTCGACCACTGCACCACTGGCAATCAGCGCTTCGCAATGATGATCGTCTATTCCCAGTTCGCGCAAGATCTCGCGCGTATGCTGGCCGATTTCAGCCGGCGCAAGCGTTTGAAGACTGTTTTTGCCACTAATTTTTTGTGGAAACTCAGGTATTTCAAAGTCCAGGTCGCGAAATTTAACTGCGCGTAATTTTCCGGGTTGTCGTGCTTGAGGAGCCTCAAGCACGCGCTCTAACGGCAAGACTTCGGTCGCGCCAACGCCAGCTGTTTTCAGCTTTTGCATTGCATCGTTGAAATCGATGCAACGCATTGCATCGCGAACTATTTCTTCCACTGCCTCTCGTCCTTTTTTGCGCTCTCTCAGTGTGCCGAATTGCTGGGTAGCGACTAGTGGTAGCTGCAGTGCCTCGCAAAATTTTTCCCAATGCGCGTCGGTCAACATCAGTAGATAAATCCATTTCTCGTCCCGAGTGATATAGGCGCCATAACCCGGCATGCTGAACTCCCCACTTGGTTCGCGCTCCGCTCTTCCTAAAAGTTGCGTTTTGAGTTGGACGCCGACTAGGTCGCGCGCAGCAATGTGTAGCCCCGTCTCGTATAGCCCAACCTCGATATGACGATCCTGTGAGCGGTTTTCGGCACGCTGAAGAAATGAGCCAAGCATACCGATGACAGCATAGGCGCCAGCAAACTGATCATGATAGGACGGGCCGAGGCGGCTTGGCCGACCATTGACACGGTTGCTTTCCATGACGCCGGTTGCCGCTTCGGCGACTGGGTTCGATGCCAAGTCATCTTCTTGCGGTCCTGGTCCGTAACCCCGTATGTGGCAGTAAACCAGATTGGGGTTAATTGCGGCGCAGGCTTGGCGGCTGACACCTAGTTTCGCAGCAGCTTTGGGGGCGAGATTATGGACCAGCCCATCGGCCGATTTGAGCAACTGATAGAGCACGTCTCGACCGCCTTCATGGGAGAGGTTGAGGCAAATGCTTCGTTTGCCATGGTTGTAGGCGATGAATGTGCCGCTAGGGCCCCCGCGCACGAGTTTGCGGTTAGGGTCTCCCGCGGGTGGCTCAACTTTGATAATTTCGGCACCGAGCTGAGACAGTATGTGCGTGGCAAAGGGGGCTGCCACCATCGAACCCAACTCAATAATTCGACGACCCGCAAGAGGTAATTGATGCATAATTTATTTAAAACAAATGACGAATAATGCATTCTACACAGCTTAGACTAATCATAATTTACCTGTTATATCGGTAAATACCCCCTACTTGAACGCCGTACTGATTATATATAATGCATTAATTTCACGTATCCGATTCTAAACATAACAGGAGTGCTAGCGATGAGCGAAGG
>CAMBPA010000150.1 GCA_945869355.1 Bordetella parapertussis | reverse complement strand
AGAGCGCATTGATTGGTGGGCATGTCGACTTTGCGATTGCCAGTGTGGGTGAGTATCTTGCTGGTTATGGCGATATGAAAACAATTACTCCTGTCGCAGTGATGAACCCGACACGCGTGTCCGCGATCCCCAACGTGCCCACGATCGACGAATCAGGTCTCAAAGTCCGCGTGACCTCAGAGCGTGCCATTGCAGGACCGAAAGCGCTGCCCGACGATATTGCTAACCGCTTTCAGCAGGCCATCAAGGATACGATTGCAGATCCGGCTTTTGTGGCAACGGTAAAAAACGATGCGGCCGTGTTGGCGTATATGTCTGGGGCTGAATTCACTAAGTCGCTCGAAGTAATTCGTGAAGAGCTCGTGCCCTTTATCGGTGCGATGAAATAGTGGGTATGTAAATGTCTTCAGAGATGAAAGACTATTACGCGGCTCGGGCAAAAGAGTATGACAAGATCTACACCAAGCCCGAGCGCCAGCAAGACCTTCGCGCTATTGAGCACTGGTTGCCTTCAAAGTTTGCGCAGTGCGATGTGTTGGAGGTGGCTGCCGGAACGGGCTACTGGACACAGTTCATCGCGCCCGCTGCAAGGCGCTTGGTGGCGCTGGATGCCTCACAAGAGACGTTATCGATTGCGCAAACCCGGCCCGGTTGTACGGCGGTCGATTGGGTGGTGGGCGACGCGTACGATATGTCGCTTGGTGAGCAGAAATTCGATGCAGTCTTCGCAGGGTTCTGGTTCTCTCATATCCCGTTAGAGAAACTGCACGGGTATTTGAGCGATCTCAACCGTTTTCTCAAGCCAGGCGCACGCGTCGTCTTCTTGGATAACTTGTATGTGCAAGGCAATAGCACGCCATTGTCAGATCGTGATGCGGCCGGCAATACCTATCAAACACGCCCGCTTGCTGATGGTTCGACACACAAAGTCTTAAAAAACTATCCCACTGAGCTGGGTTTGTCAGACCTTGTGTCCTCGTTTTCGCATCAGTTTTCCTATACCAGCTGGCAGTACTACTGGGCGTTTGATTACCGCGTTGAAGGGTAAAGGTGGCAAGCAACCTCGCCTTGGGCGTCGCGTCTGAGGGCGGGGTGCTTGGTGGAGCACTCCGGTGTACGCCGTGCGCAGCGCGGGTGAAATGCGCAGCCAGAGGGTGGATGTAGGGGGTCGGGAAACGAGAGCCCGAGGCCCGTGTCCGGAATGCCCAGTCCAGGTTCAGGTGTCAGCACGGAGGCCAGCAACGCCTGTGTATACGGATGACGTGGGTCTTTAAATAGTTCGGCCGTTTGGCGCAACTCAACCACGCGTCCTAAGTACATGACTGCGACCTGCGTGGCGATATGTTCAACAACAGCCAGGTTGTGGCTGATGAACACGTAGGTCAGGTTGAACTCTTTGCGTAGGTCTAGCAGCAAGTTCAGTATCTGCGCCTGCACCGACACATCCAGTGCCGAGGTGGGTTCATCACAAATCACAATTTCAGGATTGATCACGAGCGCGCGGGCAATCGCGACGCGCTGTCGTTGACCGCCCGACAGTTGCCCCGGCGTGTTGTTCGCGTAACGTGCAGGTAGACCAACGCGCTCCAGCATCTCCAATGACTTTTTCTTTCGTTCTACAGCTGTGCCGATATTCAGGACATCTAGCGGGAACGATACGATCGAGGCAATCGACCGCCGCGGGTTCAACGAGGAGTAAGGATCCTGAAAAATTGGTTGCACGCGTCGCGCCAGCTCGCGCCGATCAATCTTACTGATATCCTGGCCATCAATTTGGACACTACCGCGTGTGGGTGGTGTGAGGCCAAGCAGCATGCGCGCGAGAGTCGACTTGCCGCAGCCCGACTCACCGACGACACCCAGCACGTCTGAGCGGTTGACGCAAAGATCCACGCCGTTGACCGCATGCAAGATTTTTTTTGCTTTAAATAGACCTGCACTCACCGTAAAAGTACGCTGTAGGTCTGTTGTTTGAATCAAGGCGCTCATGCGGCGACCTCTTGATGCTCAAGGATGCAACGCCATTGCTGTCCGTGCGCGGTGTGCCGCAGGGGGATGTCACCGCCGCAGCGCTCTTGGGCCGACGAGCATCGATCCTTAAAGGCGCAACCTTTGATCTCACCGATCAGTGAGGGCACCACGCCTGGGATCGTGCCCAGCTTGCCCCCCGGAATGGTGCGCCCAGGAATGGGAATGCAACTGATCAGTCCCTGTGTGTACGGATGTTGAGGGGCGGCGAAAATATCTTTTGTGAGACCTTCTTCGACGATTTGCCCTGCATACATCACGGCAACACGGTTCGCGATACGGGCGACCACGCCCAGATCGTGGGTGATGAGCACCATCGCGATTCCCAGTTCGGCTTGTAAGTCGGCCAGTAGGCGCAAAATTTGGGCCTGAATCGTCACATCGAGCGCGGTACTTGGCTCGTCGGCGATTAATAGCTCAGGTCCGCACATCAGTGCCATGGCGATCATGACGCGTTGACGCAAACCACCCGATAGTTGATGCGGATACTGCCCCAAGCGTTCGGCAGCCGATGCGATACCGACTTTCTCAAGGAGAGCGACTGCGCGGACGCGTGCTTGCTCTGTCGAAGCATGTTTGTGATGACGATAGTGTTCAGTGAGCTGATCCCCGATGGTGTAGGCCGGATTCAGCGCCGTCATGGGTTCCTGAAAAATCATCGCCATGCGGTTACCGCGCAAATCATTGATGCGACGCTTGTCGGCACGGGCGATATCTTCGCCTAAAAAATTGAATACTCGGCTGTTGCGTGTTGCGGTTTTAGGTAAAAGGCCCATCATCGATAGTGAAGTGATGGATTTACCGCAGCCAGACTCTCCGACGATACAAAGTGTTTCGCCGCGCTTTACTTGCAGAGAGATATCTCGCACGACATGCAAAACACCGCGAGGCGTTTTGATATCTACGGTGAGGCCCTGGACATCCAGGACGATTTCGTTTGAGTCGATGGTCATGCTCGCTCACCCGGAGTCAATGCTTGATGTAGTCCATCGCCTGCGAGGTTAATCGAAAAAATCAATACGGCGAGCGCAGTGCCAGGAATCGCAATCAGCCAAAAAGAAAAGAACATATAAGACTTGGCTTCAGAAATCATCAAGCCCCAAGAAGGCAGGGGAGGCTGCACGCCGAGCCCAAGGAAAGAAAGCGCGGCTTCAAGCAAGATGGCGCTCGCTGCCTCGAGTGTGGCGATGACGATTAAGTGCGGCATGACATTGGGGAGTACTTCGGTCAGCATAATGCGCAACGTGGATGCGCCTGCAGATTGTGCGGCCGAAACGTACTCCATCGAGCGAACTTGTTGGGTGGCGCTGCGCATGACGACTGCGAAGCGATCCCACTTAAGTAAGCCGAGCACCATAATGACGATCCAAAGTGAGCTACCCACTAAGGCGACGGTAGCGAGTGCAACCAAAATGACGGGCATCGATAGGCGTGTGGTCACTAAGAAGGAGACCGCCATATCGATCCTGCCACCAAAGTAGCCTGCTAGCATCCCCATGGTCGTGCCAATCAGTCCCGAGATAATCGCCACACTGATGCCGATCAGCAAAGAGATACGCGCGCCGTAAATGAGCCTAGATAAGTAGTCTCTGCCTAGCTGATCGGTGCCGAGAGGGTGTAGCCAGCTGCCCTTCTCGTACCAGAAAGGAGGAACTGTTCTGTTGGTGAGGTCTTGAAAATAAGGATCGTGTGGCGAGATCCAGGGGGCGAGCAGGGCGCAAGCGACGATGAAAATCAGTAGTCCACAGCCAAATACCAGCGCTTTATTATTCAGCATGTCAGGCCACCCGAATCCGTGGGTCGAGCCAGGCATTGGCGATATCAGAGGCGAGCGTCAGCAAGATATAGATCACCGACAGCAACAGCACGATGACTTGGGTAACTGGAAAATCTTTATGTGTGATGCTCTGGTATGCAAGGTAGCCTAAGCCATCCAGTGCAAAAATTGTTTCGATCACAATTGAACCGCCCAGCAGAAAGCCTAACTGCACCGCGGCTAAGGCCACTACAGGCACGATTGCGTTACGTAAAGCATGTTTAAACACGACAGTGCGAGTCGGTAAACCTTTTGCGCGAGCAGTGCGAATATAGTCTGCCTCAAGTACTTCAATCATGCCTGCACGTATCAGACGCATGAAAGCCGGCGCAGCGTAATAGCCCAGCGTGATCGCAGGCATCACAAAATGCTGCCAGGTATCACTCCCTGAGACGGGCAGCATGCGCCAAGAAATCGAAAACAGCATGATCAGAATCAAGGCAAAAAAGAAGTTGGGCATTGCTTGGCCAACGACTGCCACGGCAAGACACAAACGATCGATCCAACTATTTTTGTAGATCGCAGCAATAACGCCTAACGGAACCGAGATCAGCAAGGCGAACGCAAGCGCATACAACGCAAGCAACATGGTCGTCACGAGTTTGCTGAAAATCAAGGGGCCCACATCTGTTTTGAAATAGATCGAGGTGCCCAGATCGCCACTAAGTAGCTTAAGTACCCAATTCCCGAACTGAACGATGATCGGCTGATCGAAGCCGTAGGTTTTGCGTACCATGTCAATATCAGCTTGACGCGCGCCTTCTCCTGCGATCGCCAAAGCGGGATCGCCGGAAAGATAGAGCAACATATACGCAATGATCGAAACCGTCATCGCGACTAGGACGGCGAGTCCTAGTCGTTTAGAGATGTATCCCAGCATGGGGTGCTACCTGTGTTGCGTATGAACTGAAC
>CAMBPA010000149.1 GCA_945869355.1 Bordetella parapertussis | reverse complement strand
TGCCTCTCGTGTCACGCCATCCACCAATTGTCCAGCTTCATATAACCCATCGCCTAGAGGCGTGCCGCCTTTCGGGATAAGTTGAGATAATCGATTGATCAACTGCCCACTCTGCCCTGCAGCGAAACGTCCCATGTTTGTGGCGGTCGGACAGTTCTCTGCGGCGACAAGTCCGGTACGCACATCACGCGGCAAGCGTCTCACGACATTGATCGTTGCCTGACGTGCAATCGAAATCCGCGTCGGGTCTGCGGTGAGTCGCTCATACCGAGCCATTTCAGAGTCTGTTGGGCGATAGCCTGGGCGACTGGCGCGTTGTTTGAGTTGTCCGAGCCATTTCTCATCTTCTGGCGTCGCTGCGATGTTCAGCGCCATCGAGCCTGACGCATCGAACATGACCACCATCTCTGGAGCGAGCTCAGGGGGACGTTCGCTTGGACAAAGGTTCTTTGCATTATCGATGGTCGCAGGCGCCTTCACCACGGGCTTCGGCGGCGGTGGTGGCACAGGCGGCGGAGGGGGTGGAGGTGGAGGTGGAGGTGGCGCAGGAGTTTCAGGTTTTATTGGCTCCGCAGGAGGCTCTTCGACAGACGGATCGAGTGGCTTTGTTTGCGGTTCGGGTTCGGGTTCGGGTTTTGGCTCCGGGGTCGGCGTCACAGCTGGAGGCGCCACGGGTTCGGGAGTCTTAGGTGTTGCAGTCGGACTCTGCGCGGGAATCTCTGGTGGCGAGGGCGGCGCCTGAAGTGGACTCTGCGGTGGGTGTCTGAACGAAATCGGACAGAACAACCACCACAACAAAAATAAAGCGAGTGACACACCAAGCGCCCCAAGAATCCAAGGCAAGACGCGATGAACTTGGTTTGATGTTGTTACGGGTGCTACGGGGCGAATCAAGGTCGGACGTTTAGCTTTGGAGGCAATCGCACTATCCCAAAACAAAAGGACTGGCTGGCCACCGACGCTGTAGACCGCTTCAATGGGTGGTGGCTGACTCGCCTCGCGTAGCAGAGCGATCAGCGATGGATCTGAGTTTGGAATCGTTGATAGTGATACGGCGTGTGCTCGAATAGCATCCAGCCGTAGGAAAATCTGCGCGTCAAGTTCCTTCTGCTTTGTCCCACTCAGAGACGTGTAGGCAACCGGTTGCCCTTCTACGGTGCTCGACCAAGTGACTTGCCCACTCGGCTCAGTGACAGGCTTGGCATACAGTGCGACAACGCTCGGAGGAACGGAGCGTCCCAGTCCTTGGACGAGACGATCGTGCAACGCTTCGAGTCCAGCAATGCTGCTGGGCTCAAAGCGACGTTGCGCGATCCGATTCACACGCTTACTGTGTCAGTATGGACGACTGCCGCTGAAGCTTATCAATCTCCTGCTGCACAGCGGTCACTCTGTTCTGAAGCTCTCGTGCATTCGCTGACGAAGCGTTCACAGGGGTCGCATTCAGTTGATTGAGTCTTGCAGTCGCCTGCCGTATCTGCTCGCTTATGGCCTCGTTGCCAGGATTGGTCGCCCTCACCTGTTGCAGATAGTTATTGACGCTGCGATTGATCGCCGAGATCTGGTTGCGGCGAGCCGTGGCGTCGGCCTTGCTAAGTTCACTCTTCTTTTCTAAGGCTGCGAGCGCTTCGCGCAACGCTGCGTTGGTTTTCTGCGCCTCAGCAAGCTGTGCTTCTTTGTCCTTCGCCCGCGCGTCGTAGGATCCGGAGAAGTCACAATTCATTTTTGTGAGTAATCCAGCGTCGCGCAAAGCACGCGGATCACAGCCTGCTTTGTCAACCGCGCAACCTGAGAGTACAAGCACTGCCGCAGCAACGGGAATCAAACGCATCATCCGCTTCATGAGCTTAGCCCTCCACTTTAATTGAGGAGCTTAGTGCATAAGCAGCGTCAAGCTCTCGCTTCATCGAGTCCCGAGTGCGGCTGAGCTGAACAAGCTCTGTTTGTAGTTTTCTAGTATTAACACCGCTCGCTCGCTCTTTTTCAATGATTTCCTGATAACCGTCTACCCGTGCGTTGATAGCGGCAAGCTCCTTTTCAAGGTAAGCCTTGTTGGCCTTGATCCGATCAAGCTCTTGTTTTGCCTTGCGCTGATCGATCTGGCGGCTAGCGACCTGGCGCTGCAACTGTTGCAGCGTCTGCTCATTCTCACGTAAGACGACATTAATGTTTTGAATACGCGTTTGGAGTTTCTTGTTGTCACTCTGTACATCGTCAATAAACGAGTCAATACGTTGCTCGTTATTCGCATACTTTGCGCGTCGAGAGTCGAGCAAGTAGTTTGCACCGGCGCCCACACCGCATCCTGCCACAGCCGCGATTGCCATGCAGACAGCCTTATTCCCCGAGTTACTGACTGCGCACGCCAAGGCTCCCGCGATAGCGCCCACCGCACAGGCTTGCAGTCCTGACTTGCTAAAAAACTTTGCATCCTCACCGCTTGTCAGTCGAGGATCGACATCGCCGCCACCCATATTTTGACAGCCAGCTAAAAAAACCAAACAAATCAGTGCGGCGATCGCCGTGCCAAGTCGGCGGGGAAAAATATTCAACATACCAAGCGCTCCATTAATTATTGATAACAGTCTTACAGGTAGTTAGCCAGTGATCCTGTCGGATTTTCTTATCCTTGATGTACTCAGAAAGATGCCTGACATAGGTGTCAAGATATACATCGAGGTTGTTGCTCTTTCTCGCAAGCAATTGTTGTTTTTTTGCTTTCGCCTCAGGCTCAATCATTGCCATAGTGTAAATCGTTCCGGCTTCGACAAGTGTGTCAGAGTATAAATTTAACGCAAGATCCAGCGCGGGTTTACGCCCGTCTAAGTTTCGCTTCATGGCCTTACATCGATTTTGATCCGATTCGCCCATAGAATCTGACTTGCCACACTCCTCCTGAAAGTTCTTATTCAGCGCGTCAAAAAAACGTCCCTCTCTATTAGCCAGAACGCACATGAACGCGCCTTGTTGCAGCGCGGAACGAATCGCAACACCGCGTTGCTCGTCACGTGTTTGGTTACTCGCTCGCAACTCAGTTCGCAGTGCCTCAAGCTCTTTCTTCAGCTTGTCATCTTTAAGGCCGGTCATTAGGTTCGATAGACGATCTAAAGTGCTTGCGCCTCCTGCGGGTGCTCCCGTTGTGGGAGTCGCCGCTACGGGAGCGCTGGGCGCTGTGCCCAGCAATGCCCAATCCTGTTCAATCTGCTTGCTGCGCTGTATCGACGTTAAGGCCGGAGCAACCAACGCTAGGCGGAATCCACTGGTGCGGGAGCGGTTCGCATCGCTGGTTTGGTAGTACAACTGCTCTTGCCGCCACGCGGTTCTGATGTCTGTTTCCGGCGTCAAATAATTTGCACCTCTCACGATGAAGCCGCCTGCTTGGCCATGAAATCGATCAAGCTTATTTAATCGAAAAGGTTCGAACATCATCTCGTCAGCATTCCCGAGCATGTCATGCAAGCCTAAGGGATTGGGTGCTAACAAGCCAACGAGTTGCAGCTTGCCATTGGCTGACTGTGATCCAGCAAACCAGACGTGCTTATTGAGCCCGTCTGCCATGGGGTAGCGGGCTTCGCGAAACTCAGTGCTGCCCACGGTGTTGCCCCCACGCGCTGCGAACTCCCATTCCACTTCCGTCGGCAGGCGAACAAAACCCGTCGCACCGTCCTCTTTAGGTAATTTATCGGTCGCGTTCTTTCGCAACCAAATATTCAGTCGATCACTAAATTGCATCGCCTCAAACCAGCTAATCGCTGTCTTAGGTAGCATGAGTTTCATTGCAGGCGTTGGGCAAGTCTCTTGCATGACGGCCTGGTACTGCAGCTCTGTAATCTCGTACTTCCCCATTAAGTAGTAGCGACCCGCGGCCGGTGCAGGGGCAGTGAAACTTCCCGCAATATGTGCTGGATGGGCTTGTTCAAGATGTCGTTGCGTGGACTCATCGGCCCCGAGCGTCACACCGAAGTCATCCAGGGGTTTTGCGCCAGGCACAAGCACCTTACGAAAAGTCAGTGCACCCTCGCACGGAAGCGGGATCACCACGTCTTCCGGTAAAGACTTGGGATTAAAAAAGCGGGCCTCCCAAGGCGCTGCGTGCGCAGAGTGACCCACTACGATTAGTCCTGAGAGAACGACCAGGTGCCATTGCAGTTTAAACATCTCTCAAACTCTCCGCCGGTTCAATTTTTGTAGCCAGAAGCCCGCCTACTGCGCACACCAGAATGCTGATGCCCGTGGCACTCAATAACCCTGTCACAAAATGAATCAATTCCAATCGACAAACAAACGTTCCGCGTGCAAGATTGGTCGTTAACACCTCATTGAACGCATAGCTTCCAATGAAATACATGCCGCAGCCGAACATATAGCCCACAATCGTGAGCACAAGTGCCTGTAAGACGACGTATCCAAGCATACTTTGTCGGCCATAGCCAAACAGTCTTAACAACGCCAGATCTTTGCGCTTGCGATCAATATTGGCCATTAAGGCACCGATCATTGAGGCGGCACACCCCAACGCAGCCGCCCAAGCGATCACGGCAAATACAAAACCCAACACTCTATCTATCGACTGAACCGATTTGATTTCTGCGATACGGCTCGTTGTTTCAATGCTCTGCTGTTGTAAAGATTGGGCGACCTGCTCAACGGTATCGATCGAGTCAGCATAGATCCTCGCCCGAGCAAAGTGCGTTCGTACCGCGGGAGCAGAACCAGTCGACGCGCCAAGTAAGGCAACCATTACCCCGTCTCGATAGTCCTC
>CAMBPA010000148.1 GCA_945869355.1 Bordetella parapertussis | reverse complement strand
AACCGTGCTTTGGTACAACAAAGATGCGTTTAAAGCAGCTGGCTTAGATCCTGAAAAGCCGCCTGTGACCTGGCCTGAAGTGATCGAAGCCGCCAAGAAGCTCAAGGCCTCGGGCCATAAATGTCCCTACACAACGAGTTGGATTAGCTGGACGCAGCTCGAGAGCTTTAGCGCTTGGCACAACACTGAGTTTGCCACCCAAGGTAATGGCATGAAGGGCATGGATGCACGCCTAAAGGTCAATGAACCCTTGCAGGTGCGTCATATTCAGAACTTGGCGGACATGGCCAAAGACGGTTTGTTTGTATACAAAGGCCGTGCCAATGCAGCAGACCCGGTCTTTGTTTCGGGTGAGTGCGCGATGACCACGGGCTCTTCAGCCTTGTACGGTAACTTGAAACGTAATGCGAAGTTTGCCTTTGGCACATCGACCTTGCCTTACTATGCGGATGTAAAAGGTGCGCCACAGAACACCGTGATTGGTGGAGCCAGCCTTTGGGTAATGGCTGGACGTAAGGCAGAGGAGTACAAGGGCGTCGCTGAATTCTTTGACTTCCTCGCACGTCCCGAAGAGGCGGCAAAGAGTCATCAGCGCACAGGTTACTTGCCACTCACGATTGCATCGTTTGAGTTGACCGAAAAGTCGGGTTTTTACAAACAAAATCCCGGTACCGATGTTTCGGTGACACAGATGATTCGCAAGACGACTGATAACTCCCGAGGCATTCGTCTAGGCAGCCATGTGCAGATTCGCGCCATCATCGATGAAGAACTCGAGCAGGTCTGGGGTGGCAAAAAAGCTGCGAAAGATGCCTTGGATGCAATCGTTAAGCGCGGAAACGAGTTGCTTGAGCGTTTTGAAAAGGCGAACAGCCGCTAAGGCAATAAGAAAACGCGATGGGAGGCTTAAGAAGCCCATCGCGTTTTCTATAAAAGCTGATGGAAAAGAAGGTTCGTTTTAATTCTCGATGGTTGCCGTGGGCGCTTGTGGCGCCGCAGATGACGATCGTCTTAGTGTTCTTCTTTTGGCCTGCAGGCCAAGCCTTGTATCAAAGCGTCCTTGAAGAAGATGCGTTTGGGATGTCGCGTCAGTTCGTCGGTTGGCAAAATTTCTCCCGACTCTTTAATGACCCGCTGTACCTTGAGTCGTTTCAAACCACGGCAATTTTTTCGTTATTGGTGGCCGTGGTCGGACTGAGTCTGGCTCTGTTGTTGGCGGTGATGGCCGACCGGGTGTGGCGTGCAGCCAATATTTATAAAACGCTTCTGATATGGCCGTATGCTGTCGCCCCGGCTGTAGCCGGTGTCTTGTGGGTGTTTATTTTTGCTTCTCCGATGGGTGTGGTGGCCTACGCCCTACATTGGCTTGGCGTCGATTGGAACCATATGCTCGATGGTCGCGATGCGATGACCTTGATTGTTGTCGCGGCGGTATGGAAGCAAATTTCGTATAACTTTTTGTTTTTTCTCGCGGGCTTGCAGTCGATCCCGCGTTCGCTCCTCGAGGCAGCGGCCATTGACGGCGCAACGCCTTGGTATCGCTTTCGTACGATTGTGTTCCCCTTGCTGTCACCCACAACCTTCTTCTTGTTGGTGATTAATGTGGTGTATGCGTTCTTTGATACCTTCGCGATCATCGATGCCACGACGCACGGCGGCCCGGGTAAGTCGACCGCGATCCTCGTATATAAGGTGTATTACGACGGCTTCAAAGCAATGGATATGGGAAGCTCGGCTGCCCAGTCCGTTATTTTGATGGCGATCGTGGTGTGTCTGACGGTTGTGCAATTTCGGTTTATCGAGCGTAAGGTGCAATACGCATGAGCATGATCGAACGTCGTCCGGGCTTGACCCTGCTATCCCATCTCGTGCTGATACTCGGCGTGTTGATCGTAGCGTTCCCCGTCTACGTCACGATTATTGCTTCCACACAAACCACTGCGCAGATTATGCAGAACACACCGATGTCGCTCTGGCCGGGCGATCATGCGCTTGAGACCTATCGCCTCGCGCTCTTCGGCGGCGCTACGGAAGCCGGTGGACGCATCAATGCTGCATGGCCGATGATGTGGGTGAGTCTGGTGTCGGCTCTTCTGATTAGTTTCGGAAAAATCACCATCTCGATTTTGTCAGCCTTTGCGATCGTCTATTTCCGATTCCCCTTTCGTGGACTGATTTTCTGGATGATTTTCATCACGTTAATGCTACCTGTCGAGGTGCGAATTAGTCCAACCTATGGTGTGGTGTCCAGCCTGGGAATGCTCAACTCCTACGCAGGGTTGACTGTGCCGTTGATGGCATCCGCGACCGCAACATTTTTATTTCGGCAATTCTTTTTGACGATCCCCGATGAGTTAGTTGAGGCAGCGCGGATGGACGGCGCCAGTCCGATGCGTTTCTTTTGGGATATTCTCTTGCCGCTATCGCGCACAAGTATCGCCGCCTTGTTTGTCATCCAGTTTATTTACGGTTGGAATCAATATCTTTGGCCTTTGTTGGTCACCACAAAAGAAGATATGTATCCGGTGGTACTTGGAATCCGACGTTTGATTTCGGGTGACGCCTACACCGAATGGAACGTGGTGATGGCAACCGCGATGTTGGCAATGCTTCCCCCCGCGCTGGTTGTGATCCTGATGCAAAAGTGGTTTGTGAAGGGTTTGGTAGATTCCGAAAAATGATGTGTAGACAAAGCGAAGATTGAGATGGCTGCTATTTCGTTTCAGAACGTCGTCAAGCGTTACGGCACGCCCAAAAGCTTTGTGCAGGTGATTCACAACCTATCGGCAACGGTTGAGCACGGTGAGTTTGTTGTGATTGTTGGCCCCTCAGGCTGTGGAAAATCGACGTTGCTCAGAATGGTGGCGGGTCTTGAGGAAATCACTGATGGAACGATTTCCATTGGTGACCGGGTGGTGAACAACTTAGAGCCCGCCGAGCGCGATATCGCAATGGTGTTCCAGAACTACGCGCTGTATCCACATATGTCGGTGTTTGACAATATGGCATATGGCTTAAAAATCGCGCGCGTACCGAAGGACGAAATTCGTGCGCGCGTAGAGAAAGCGGCGGAGATTCTAGAGTTAATGCCCTACCTCGATCGTAAGCCCCGTGCCTTGTCAGGTGGGCAACGACAGCGGGTGGCGATGGGACGAGCAATCGTTCGTCAGCCCCAAGTTTTTTTGTTCGATGAACCGTTGTCCAATTTGGATGCCAAGTTGCGCGCGCAAACCCGACTCGAAATCCAAAAATTGCATCGCGAACTGGGTATCACATCATTGTTCGTGACCCATGATCAAGTGGAAGCCATGACCTTGGCGCAACGGATGATCGTGATGAATGCGGGTGTGATGGAGCAGTTTGGAACTCCAGAAGAGGTGTACAGCAAGCCAGAGACGACATTTGTGGCGAGCTTTATCGGGTCGCCTCCGATGAACCTATTGAAGAACGCAACCGGTGTGGATGCAGGAACGATTTTGGGCGTTCGTCCCGAACATCTGGATTTCTCAAACGATGGTTGGAAGGCACAAGTCTACGCGGTAGAGTTGTTAGGTGCAGAGCGCTTGGTGTATTGCCAACTGAATCAGGACACCTTGATCGTACGCATTCATGAAGACCAGGCGTGCCCCGCAGTGGGCGCTACGGTGCACATCAAGCCGCGCGCTGACCGCACGCACCGTTTTGATGCCTCGACCGGCAAGCGCTTGCCCTAGTTATCAAGCGTGTCGCGTAGGCATTTACCCTAATATCTGACGCTGTGCAGATTCTTGTGCATAATCCTGAAGTGCTTTGCGACTTTCCTAAGTTTATTATGAAATCGCGTTAATACTTTTTAGTTTTTACCCATAAAGGAGACTTTCCAATGAAACGACGCAACATGCTCGCGCTCTCAGCCTTGGTTTCGGCTGTTTGCGCATTTACGATGCCAACGATTGCAAGTGCCCAAACTGTGTTGAAGATGGGCTGGACGACTCCCGATAGCCCCACCGATCCCTATTCAGTCGGCGCGCGTGCTTTTAAAGAAGCAGTCGAGAGGATTTCCAAGGGCTCCTTGCAAGTTCAGATGTATCCAAACCGTCAGCTTGGCGAAGAAAAGCAAGTGATGGAAGGTGTACGTTTCGGTACGGTTGACGTAGCAATCATCACAAACGCCGTGATCGCTCAGATTGAGCCCGCTTTCCAGATCAATGACTTGCCTTTCTTGTACTCAAGCGAAGCGCAGGCTCAAAAAGCGTTGGATGGAAAGCTCGGCGGTGAGTTGGCTGACATGTTGGCCAAGAAGAACATTATTGTTCTGGGTTACATGGAAGGCGGCTTTCGTCAGATGATCAACAATAAAAAACCAGTCACGGTGCCTGCTGATGTAAAAGGTGTGAAGTACCGCGTGATGCAAAACCCATTGTTCATTGACATGTTTACATCGCTGGGTGGCGCGGCCATTCCCATGGCGTGGGGTGAGACCTTCACCGCCGTGCAGCAAGGCACGATTGATGGCCTTGAAATCCCGATTGCTGTGATTGATAGCAGCAAGATGTATGAAGTCACGAAGTTCTTGTCCTTGACTAATCACACGTACTCGGCGATTGAGCTCATCATTTCTAAGCGCACCATGGATAAGCTCACGCCCGAGCAGCGTGCGGCGGTCGTCGAGGCCGGTAAAGTGGCTACCGCTGCACAGCGTAAAGCGACCGGCAATGATGTCAAGGACTTGCTCTCTGGTTTGCAAAAGAAAGGGATGACAGTTAACAGCGTGGGTGATGTGGCTGCTTTCCGTCAGTCGGTGCA
>CAMBPA010000147.1 GCA_945869355.1 Bordetella parapertussis | reverse complement strand
CGACCGATCACGAGAGGTGACCCTTGGCGAGCCGCAACAATGCGATGCGGCTCGTCGCGACAAAATACGGCGATTGCATACGCGCCATGCAAGCGACGCACGGTTTGCTGTACGGCCTCAAGCAGGTCGCCGTTATACACATGGCGAATCAAGTGCGCGATCACCTCGGTGTCGGTCTGGCTCTCAAAGACAAAGCCGGCTGCCTGCAGCTCGGTGCGCAACGCCTCGTGATTTTCAATAATGCCGTTATGTACCAAGGCAACGCTCGGTTCTTCGGCCCCGAGGGCAGAAAAATGTGGGTGGGCGTTACGCGTGACCGGTGCACCGTGCGTCGCCCAGCGGGTGTGAGCAATACCGGTAAAGCCAGAGATATGGTTGCGCGCGATGTCCGCGGCCAGCTCAGCAACCCGGTCTGTGCTGCGCGCACGGCGCAACCCACCGTTATCGTAGACTGCCACCCCACACGAGTCATAACCGCGATACTCGAGCCGCTTAAGGCCTTCGACCAAGATTGGGGTGATGTCACGCGAAGCGACCGCAGCAACGATTCCACACATAAAGCGTCTCCTAAGGTTAGTGCTATTGTGCCAATATTTATTGGATATTTATTTCATAAATGTATACTTTGTGAAATAAAATATCTCATATTAATATTCATGAAATATAATTTCACGAATTAGATCCGATTTACGCTCCCACGTTATTTAGTCGCCAACTCATGACTCTTTCAGCCCTGGACGATCTCGATCGACGCATTCTGGATCAGCTTCAACAGGATGCCTCGCTCACGAACCACGCCTTGGCTGAACGGGTGCACGCCTCGCCCCCAACCTGTCTGCGTCGCGTCAAACGACTCAACACGCTCGGCGTGATCGCCAAGCAGGTCGCTATTCTGAATCCAGAAAAGCTTGGTAGCGCGCTCACAGCCATTGTTGAAGTCACCCTCGACGCGCAATCTTCCGAACAACTCCCTTTATTTGAAGCCGCGATGCAAAATGAACGCGCGGTACAGCAATGCTATCGGGTATCGACCGGGCCCGACTTTGTATTGATTATTCAAGTCAAAGATATGCCGGCCTACCACGCATTGGTGCATCGCTCACTCACCGCCCAGGCCAATGTCCGTAACGTTCGTACCTTTTTCTCTGTGTATCGCAGCAAGTTTGAAACGCTCACCACATTAACCTAACCACTTACCAAGCAGGTTAAGCTCTTAATATGAATAAACCACTTCGACTCGCCATTCTTGACGACTACCAAGATCTCGCTCACCGCATTGTTGACTGGAGCCAGATCCCAGGCCTATCGGTTGTCGCCTTCAAAGATCACGTCTACACCGAAGACGACTTGGTTGCTCGACTACAAGGTTTCGATGGTGTGATGCGCATCCGTGAGCGCACAGAATTTCCGCGCTCTGTCTTGACCCGTCTGCCGCAACTCAAGTTCATGCTGGCAACCGGTATGCGCAATGCCCGTTCGCTAGACCTGAAAACTACTGATGAGCTTGGCATCACGGTCTGCACAACAGAGGCCATGCACCAAAGCACAGTTGAGGTAACTTGGGCTCTCATCCTAGGATTGTTTCGCGCGATTCCGCAAGAGACTGCTTCCGTGCGAGCTGGAGGCTGGCAAACAACAGTGGGCGATGGTGTGGCCGGCAAGACCTTGGGGATCATCGGTTTAGGCAACATGGGCATCCCTGTCGCAAAGATCGGACGAATCCTTGGAATGCGCGTGATTGCCTGGAGCCAGAATTTGACGCAAGAGCGCGCCACGCCTCATGATGTGATCTGTGTGACCAAGGACGAACTGATCGAAACTTCGGATGTAATTACGATCCATCATCCGCTCACCGACGCCAGTCTCGGTCTCTTAGGCAAGAATGAGCTCGCACGCATGAAATCCAGCGCCTATCTGGTGAACACGTCTCGCGCGCAGATTGTGGATGAAGAAGCCTTGATCCAGGCGCTCACCACAAGAAAAATTGGCGGCGCAGCGTTAGATGTCTTTACGTGTGAGCCTCTGCCACAAAACCATCCATTTAGAAACTTGCCTAACGTGATCGCCACCCCGCATATCGGGTTCGTCACGCAAGAAAATATGACTGAGTTTTTTTCTCAGTCCTATAAAAATCTCGTCGCCTACCTTGCTGGCCAACCAATCAATGTGATCAATGCAGCGCATCCCTTTTTGCCAGAGTCACAGGTCGCCAAGCAGATGCACAAAAGTCCTCTGCACTCGAAAAGTTAATGCTTTTAGAAATACGTTCGACGTAACTAAACGATGAAAAATCCACCTACCGCGCGCGCCAAAAAATCAAATCCGGCGGATACGCTCGAGAATGATTTACCAGGTGGCGAACGGGCCTATCGCTACATCCGACAAGCTCTCGCGAACCAGCAACTGATGCCCGGCGATCGTCTGCGTGAAGTGGAGCTCGCCGAGATGATCGGCCTGAGTCGCACCCCGATTCGCGAGGCCCTTGCCAGACTGGAGTCTGAGGGCCTTGTCGTACATGACGCCACACTTGGCATCATGGTTGCAGAGCTTGACTACAGCATGGTGACCGAACTTTACTTTATGCGTGAAGTGCTAGAGGGAACTGCAGCGAGGCTTGCGGCGCAACATGCCTCAAGCGTTGAAATCTCCTTGCTTGAAGACATGTGCGAACAGTACGCCAACTCTGTCGGTGACGATGCACAACTTGCCAGTAGCAATCGACAGTTTCACGAGATGCTCTACAACTGCAGTCACAATAGATATCTGATCAAGATGTTAAAGACCCTGCACGACACCTTGACGTTGTTAGGCAACACGACGCTCACGGATCCCAACCGCGTCAAAGACACCATCAAAGAGCATGAGGCGGTTGTAGCTGGAATCCGCAAGCACGATCCAGAAGCCGCAGAAAAAGCGCTCCGTGCACATATTTACGCCTCGCAAAAAATGCGTATTCGTCGACTCATTTCAGATCAATAAGCGCCTCATGTCTAAGAATATGACTCTGGATTTTGTAGCGTTGCTGCGCGCATGGTCTATCGAGGATCCTGCGCTGCTCCGCGTGGCACGCCTGTTACTCATCGATGGCCTAGCGGTTGCGTTAGCCGGCTCAGACCAGCCGGGCCCGCGCCTCGCGGCGGCTCTGGCTCGTCAACAAGGCGGCAAAGAATCAGCCACGGTGATTGGTCAAGGGTTCTCAACCTCACTGTCCCAGGCAGCCCAAATCAATGGACTGTCTATGCATGTGCTTGACTATGAACCGATGTGGAATCCCCCTAATCATGCGCTCTCGACGATGCTGCCTGGCTTGCTTGCGTTAGCTGAGCAACGAGAAGCGCTGGGTGCAGGTCCGCAAGGCGCACGGCTACTGCATTCCCTACTCAAAGGCGTCGAAGTGCAAGGGCGGTTACGTTTATCGTCTGGTCAGATCGAACCGCGCGAGCTTAGCTTGCATCCTCCGGGCGTCGTGGGCCCGTTAGCTTGCGCACTTGCGTGTGGGGATTTTTTAGAACTATCTGAGGCACAACAGGTGACGGCCGTTGGTATCGCGGCATCACGCGCGGGCGGCGTGCTCGCTAACGTTGGTTCAATGACCAAGGCACTTCACTGCGCAGATGCGTGTCGCAGCGGACTCGAAGCGGCGCTGCTGGCTCAAAGCGGGTTTACTGCTGATGCGGATGCGCTGGCTGGCCCACGCGGTTACGGGTATGCCTATTTTGGTGATCGCTTCGATTCCTCACATCTCTTGGCACCCTTGCTTGTGCCGCGTGTGCTCACGCCTGGTCCTGCTTGGAAATTGTTTCCCTCGCAATATGCAACCCATTTCGTCATTACGGCAGCGCTGGACTGTCGGGCCGAAATCGCAGACCCCGACAGCATTGGGCGGGTGGAGATTCTTACTCCGTTAATGCCCTATATCGATCGACCGACTCCAACCTCCGGACTGGATGGTAAGTTTTCGCTCCAATATTGCGTCGTGGCAGCACTGCTCGATGCTCGGCTTAACCTAGATTCTTTTAGTGATGTACGGCGCTTTGCCGAAGATGCCACGCGCCTATTGTCTGTCACGCAATTGACCCAAACGGCCGAGATTTCTGGGCGCCTCGACGCCATGCATGTTGAGGTTTGTGTCACGCTCGCCAATGGAACCGTTGTTCGCCACCAGTGCGCCGCCCCACTTGGAAGTTGGTCGCGTCCTATTTCAGCAGAGGTTGTAGAGGACAAAGCCCACGACCTGATTGACCGACGTATCACGCCAACATTGGCGCATACATTTTGGGCTGAACTCGACGCCCCGCCTGAGACACTTCGGATCTCGACATTAATGGCGTGCCTTACTGCGGATCAATCACTCGGCTAACGACCGGGTGATAGGCGTCTTGGTCGCCACGCGCGCACGCCAAAGCGTACAAGCGTTGTACATTTCGAGCGCCCGCCGCATCGACTCCTGTCTCTTGCGCAAGTTCTAGTGCATAACGTAAGTCTTTCACGGCATAGTCGACAGAAAATGCTCTCTCAGGGAAGTCGCCGGGAATCATTGCTTTCATTCCGTGATTACGCAAAGCGAAACTATCCGCAGAGCCCAACGAGAGGGTTTCGAATAGTGCCTGGGGGTCTACCCCTGAACGGCGAGCAATGGCTCGTGCTTCAGCTAAAGCAACCACCGTTTCAAACAACACCATCTTATTCAGAATCTTGGTGATCTGCCCGGCCCCGACACCACCACAAAGAGTGATTTCGCTAGCAAAACACGCGATCAAGGGCTTGACCATCTCAAACTGCTCGGCCGTGG
>CAMBPA010000146.1 GCA_945869355.1 Bordetella parapertussis | reverse complement strand
GCGCGATTGCCTGGGTTTCGGTCGCAGCCTTGGTCGCCATGGCAATGCTAGCAAGGGTGGGCGGCTGGTATCGTGCGAACATCAAGCCGCGCGTACAGGCAGCTGCGCAGGCCGCCGAGGGGCTGAGATCGCTCTCCCGCGGTCGTGTGCTGTTTCTCATCACCATCTTGATGTTGTTGTTGTTTTCCAAGAACGTGTATAGCTCTAGCCTCACGTCTTTCTTTACGTTTTATTTAATTGAACGCTTTGACCTTCCGGTGCAGGCGGCCCAGGTTCAGCTCTTTATTTTTATGGCTGCGATTGCAGTCGGAACACTGCTCGGTGGCGCACTCACCGACCGCATCGGTCGCCGGCCCATGATCTGGATTTCAATTCTGGGGGTACTGCCGTTCACGATGGCCATGCCTTATGCAGATCTCTTCTGGACCGGAGTCTTGACTATCATTATCGGTTTGCTGACCGCCTCTGCCTTTCCAGCTATTCTGGTCTATGCACACGAAGTACTCCCGGGTCGTATCGGTTTCGTATCTGGCATGTTCTTTGGTTTTGCGTTCGGCTTAGGCGGCTTAGGTGCCGCGATCATGGGCGGCGTGGCCGATGCCTACGGGATTTCCACTGTCTATCAAATTTGTTCGTACCTCCCGGCCTTAGGCGTTGTGGCCTGGTTTCTTCCCGACCTTAGTCGTGAGCGTCAAGCCAAATAGCTACGCATCATCATCTTTCTATTCAAAATAAAGGGATACATCATGTCTGTTCATAACCTCAATGCAAAGCAACACCTTGATGCAGTCCGACAAGCCAAAGTCCATTTGGCTGCCGCCAATCGACTCGCGGTCTTAGACGACCTGCACGAAGGGATCGATAACCATTTCACGATGACGGTGCCCGGTCACAACGACCGCTTTCTGATCTTGCCCTTTGGGCGCCATTGGTCAGAGGCTCGCGCCAGCGACATGATGTCCTTTAATGAAAAAGGTGAAACACTTGAGGGGGAAGGTGTCGTTGAACTCTCCGCTCAATGCATCCACGCACCCATTCACCGCATCACGGGTGCAAAAGTTGTTTTACATACCCATCAAAACTGGGCCGTGACGCTCAATATGCTGGAGGACAATCGTCTGCTTGCCTCAAGTCAGACAGCCGCTTTCTATCATGGCATCATCGCGTATGACGACACCTACACAGGCACTGCAGATTTTCTTGATGAAGGCGAGCGTCTAGCCGCCGCGATCGGAGATAAAAAAGTGCTCTTCATGAAAAATCACGGCGTACTCGTCGTTGGAGACACCGTTGCACAAGCCTACAAGCGACTGTATAAACTTGAGCGCATTTGTCGTGCGCAAGTCCTGGCCTTGAGCACCGGCAAACCGATTAAAATTTTGTCGGACGAGGTGATTGCCGCCGTCAAGCGGCCTGCCCCTGATGATCGACACGACCGTGACATGCGGGACAATCTTTACTTCGAAGCCATGATGCGCGTGCTTGATCGCGAACTCCCCGGCTACGCAGACTAAAGAGCGCGACGCGACGAATGTTGCTCAAACTGGTTCGAGTGGTGCGTGCCAGGAGGTCTCAGGGATTGTGACACCACCGCGCAGACCCGGTTGCACGCTTCCATAGCGCTGTCCCCACACCTCTGGCAGGGGACGCGCCTCGGGCGAAGACAACCAGAGCCTTAACAAATGCCGTTTGCGCTCTGGTTCGGACCAATCTTCGAAGGCTGTGCGATCATGCAGGAGTGTGTGGTTGTGCACAAACTGCATATCGCCCGCCTCTAAGCGCATTAAAAAATTTAAACGCGCATCATTCGCGAGCGCATCAAAACAATCAAGTGCTTCGACATGTTGAGGCGTCAAACGCATTGCATCCTCGAATCTCTGAGCAGAGTCAATGTATTGGCGCTGATAAATCGTCGACATCAGTGATGCGTGCCAGGTGAACACCGGAATTTCAAAAAAAGGCTTTTGCCCCGCAGCCACTTCACCGCGTCTATCCGTCGCAATCGGATCAAACAACGCAGCTGCCAGTGCGGGATAGTCACGACGCATTTCGTTATAAATCGTATTTGAAGACACCAAGGCAGAGTCCCCGCCTTTGCGGGCTTGTTGCAAACACACGAGCCCAACAATATCGCTTGAATCCGTGTGAAAGGTCTGACGGGCATGGGTTTGATAAATCCTAACGTTCGGGTCATCCGCCCGCAGCCCCATATCGATCACATGGCCTAGCACATGACCCTTTGCGTTCTGTGGGCGCGCGAAGCCCAGATGTTGGCCTATCCCAAAGAACACAGCGGCCGTGACAGACTTGGGCCATGTGGTAACGGGCAAAGCACGAAGTAACGCAAAACCGACTCCGTGTATCAACGCCTCATGAATACGACGCAGTCGAACGCCAAGCCTTGGTAAGACAAAGTCTTGTCGTCGAATTTGGCTGATATCGTGACTCTTGGCCAAGCAGTGCTGAGCCGCATCTTCGAGCTCGCGCAACTCATCATCATCTAATTGGTGTATCCATGCGCCGTCCGCACTGATCTGAGGACCGAGCCACGCGCTAGGTGACTCAATGAGCGGGGGTAAGGGGGAACGTTGCAAAGACACACCTAAATTGTGGATTACTCTATGGGCTTGACTGTGTAAAGTTTAACGCGCTCCAGAATATACAGGCTGGCTTGGTCAACCTCGTCAGCCTACCGCCATCATGACTGAATCCATATCGATACTCGCTATCCTCTTCGTGACTGCTATTTTTGTGTTGGCTGGTCTGGTCAAAGGGGTCATTGGCATGGGATTGCCAACGATCGCCATTGGGCTGCTTGGCCTGGTGATTGCGCCTGTCGAAGCTGCTGCAATGTTGGTCCTTCCATCGCTTATTACAAACGTTTGGCAACTCGTTGCAGGACCAAACTTTCGTGGTTTGCTGAAGCGCTTCAGCACACTACTGATCGGGATTTGTGTCGGAACGCCTTTTGGCGTGAGCTTCATCGTGTTTGGTAACACCGAAATTGTGACGGCAGTGCTCGGGACGGTGCTCATCTGTTACGGCCTATATGGCCTGAGCGCTGCCAAAGTATCGATCGCCCCAAAGACGGAGCGCTGGCTTTCGCCGCTTACCGGTGTGGTGACGGGTGTCTTGATGGGAGCAACAGGGATATCTGCCCTTCCCGTTGCCCCCTACTTCACATCCTTGGGACTAAAAAAAGACGACCTCATACAGGCCTTGGGCTTGTCCTTCACCATCTCGTCTTGCGCATTGGCGATTGGATTGCTCGTCACGGGTGAATTCCGCGTGGCGATTGCAACCACCTCGTTATTGGCACTGATTCCCGCGTTCGCCGGGATGTTTATCGGACAAGCCTTGCGCAATCGGATTGCGCAAGACCAATTCCGAAAATACTTTTTTGTCACCCTCTTAGTCCTAGGCGGCTACACGACTTTCCGAGCGATTAGCTTGCTGTAGCGACACTTACTTAGCCGGCTTATACTCTTTGGGGCGAATCATTTCAAAAATCGTGTTCACTTCCACATAGTCGCCCTGATAACCGCAGCGACCAAGCGGACGCGCTGCGGCCGTATCAAAAATCCCGTTCTTTAGAAATGCAGGATTGATGTGCACACCAATCACCTCACCCAAGGTCAACCAAGTGTTGATCAGCTCACCTTTAGCATTGGTAAGCTGAGTGGTATTGATCAACTTACACTCCAACGCAGCAATCGCATTTTTAATTCTCGGAGGCTTAACTAAGGTTGACGCCTCAGCATCTAGGCCAGCGAGTTTCATTTCATCGATACCGGGATCCACGGAGGCAGAGGTGATATTCATCTCTTGCGCTAAATCGGCACCGCAGAAGTTTGCGACAAACTCGCCCGTCTCATCGATATTGTTCACACTGTCTTTGCGCACGAAACTCGTACAAAAGCCGATGATGGGTGGTGTCTCAGCAAATGCATTAAAGAAACTGTAGGGTGCCAGATTGACCCTGCCTTGCTTATCAATACTTGAAATCCAACCGATGGGGCGTGGTGCCACGATCGCTTTAAATGGATTATGTGGCAGGCCATGGCCTTTGCTTGGTTCGTAGAAATAATCGCTCACAGCAGTCCTTTATGTCGGGGATCGAGCGGCGATTTTGGCATATTTCAAGATCAATAACCGATTGCTGCGTCGCACCAAAACAAATCACAGGCGGACGCACGCACAAGATAATAGAATCAGACATTTGCTTAACCCGCGAACGGCAAAGCGCACCGACACTTTTAATCGAGCGAGCATCATGGAAAGAAAAGTCAACGATCTAGGCGGCCAACCAGCTGGTCCGGTTTGTTTGGACGAGCACCCCAGTACGCTACACGAGAAACGCGTGGACGCCTTGCAAAAAATCCTGTCGGGTTCAAAGCTCGGTGTGTTCACCAGCGATGCGATGCGGCGAGCAATAGAATCCAATACTGCTGAGGATTACAAAGGCATGCTCTATTACGACAAATGGATCCGTGCCGTGCGAGATCTCATTATTGAACAGCAACTAGTCACAGCAAAAGAAATCGACGATCGCGTTGCCGAACTTCGTGTTCGTTTAGCCAAGACGGGGAAGCTATGAACGCAATCCCTCCGCGCACAGGACACGCCCTTGCACCTGGTGCAACGGTGCGCATCCTGAAGCAGCCTCCCGAAGCGCATTGCCGCACACCCTACTACCTTCGCGGTGCGAAAGGCGAAATCGCTGAGGTTCGAGGCCTCTTTCGTGACCCCTCTCTGCTTGCCTTTCATAAACCAGGCTTACCGATGCGGATTTTGTATCGCG
>CAMBPA010000145.1 GCA_945869355.1 Bordetella parapertussis | reverse complement strand
CAAAGTCTGGGGCGATCTGGTCAAGCAGATCGGCATCAAGCCCGAGTAAGCTGGGTGGGGCTACGCGCGAAAGCGCGTACCCGCATCGACCGAGATCACATCACCGCTGATGTACTTGGCTGCGTCAGAAGCCAAAAATACGGCTAGGCTCGCGACCTCCTCTGGCTTTCCCATTCGCCCATACGGAAGATTCGCCATGACCTTTGCATAGGCTTGGCGATCAACTTCCGTTTTAGGATGTAATAAGTTATCGGTGCGACCCGTGTGTATCAATCCAGGATTGATCCCCAGCACCCGTACCCCGTGATCAACACTCTCTGCACCAAAGGCCTTCGTAAACGCGATTAAGGCAGCATTCGCGACGGAAGTCCCAATAGAGTTGGGATTGAGTTTTTCGCCAGCAATTCCGATGATGTTGATGATGACGCCATATTTACGTGACATCATCTGAGGGTACAGAGCTCGACTAAGCATCATGCTTGCGGTCACCTTCCCTTCAAAGCCCTCGCGAAATCCTGCCGGATCGATATTCAACAAGCTCCCACGCGCGATTGCGCCAGCGCTATTGATCAATATATCGGTCTCAGGGAATGCTGCAGCCAAGGTTTCGGCTGCACCTGGCTCGGACAAATTCACAGAGTGCACCTTCACGTCAACCGCATAGGTGGATTGAAGCGTTTCACGCGCAGCGTTTAAAGAACTTGAGTCCCGTGCCGCTAACCGCAGGTGACAACCCTCCGCCGCCAGCGCCTGGGCAATCGCAAAGCCAATTCCCTTGGAACCACCCGTCACGAGCGCTACTTTTCCCTTCAATCCTGAATCCATCACAACCTCTTTATCTTGGAAGAACACGAAACTGCGCATATTTTATAGATTTCAGCTTAGCCCGCGGCCGCCAATTAGCAAGAAATTTGTGTATCGTTGCACTCTATGATTCACATTACCGAATTACGCTTACCCGTTGACCACACTCCGCAAGATCTTGAGGCTGCCATCCTTGAGCGTCTCGGCATCTCTGCCAGCGAATTATTGGGCGTTGAGATCTTCAAGCGCAGCTATGATGCGCGGAAAAAGGCAGCGCTGTCGTTCACCTACATCGTAGATGTCTCGGTCAAAGATCCAAGCGCAGTCCTCAAGCGTCATAAAGAAGACGCACGGATTACTCCAACACCAGACACGGGCTACCATTACGTCACTCAGGCAGCGAGTGACGTCCACTCAAAGCGACTTCGGCCAGTTGTTGTGGGCTTTGGACCCTGCGGCATCTTCGCAGCGCTACTGCTCGCTCAGATGGGGTTTAAGCCCCTTGTGTTTGAGCGTGGCAAAGCAGTCCGGGAACGCACCAAAGACACCTGGAACCTTTGGCGCAAGAACGTGCTCGACCCTGAGTCCAACGTGCAGTTCGGCGAAGGCGGGGCGGGCACCTTCTCTGATGGTAAGCTCTACAGCCAGATCAAAGATCCGAAATTCTACGGTCGCAAAGTCATCCGCGAATTCGTCAAGGCGGGCGCCCCCGAAGAGATCGTCTACGTCGCCAAGCCTCATATCGGCACCTTCCGGCTGGTGGGGGTTGTCGAAAAAATGCGGGAAGAAATTATCGCCCTAGGTGGTGAGATTCGGTTTAGTCAAAAAGTTGTTGGATTGGAGATTGACCATCAACAACTGCGCGGCTTGACACTCGAAAACGGCGAACATATCGCGGCAGACCAGGTGGTGTTAGCTCTGGGTCATAGCGCACGCGACACGTTCAACGTGTTACATGAAGCAGGTGTCTATATGGAAGCCAAGCCGTTTTCAGTCGGATTTCGTATCGAACATCCACAGTCCATGATCGATCGCGCCCGACTCGGTCCCCATGCAGGCAATAAACTGATCGGTGCGGCAGACTACAAGCTCGTCCATCACGCCAATAATGGACGTAGCGTCTACAGTTTCTGTATGTGCCCCGGTGGCACCGTCGTCGCAGCCGCATCAGAGCAAAACCGTGTCGTCACTAACGGCATGAGCCAGTATTCACGTAATGAGCGTAACGCCAACGCTGGCATTGTCGTGGGCATCACACCGGCTGACTATCCCGGGGACGCAATGGCGGGGATAGAGTTTCAACGTGCAATTGAATCTAGGGCATTTGAGCTGGGCGGCGGTACCTACGAAGCACCGGGCCAACTGGTTGGTGATTTTTTGGCAGGCAAAGCATCGACAGCGTTAGGTAGTGTCACCCCGTCTTATAAGCCCGGGGTTCACCTCACAGACTTGGCCACAAGCCTACCTGACTATGCAATCCAAGCCATTCGCGAAGCGTTGCCTGCCTTTGAGCGTCAAATCAAAGGTTTTTCCATGCACGATGCCGTGCTCACTGGCGTGGAGACACGCACATCGTCACCGCTGCGCATCACCCGGGGAGACGACTATCAGAGCTCCAATATCAAAGGACTGTATCCCGCTGGCGAAGGCGCGGGCTACGCAGGTGGAATTTTGTCAGCTGGCGTGGACGGCATCAAGGTAGCAGAGGCCGTCGCGCTGAGTTACGCGACGCGTTAGAAAATGCCGCGCATGCGTAGACACCCAGAGTTTGATCCTACGCTTGGCTATGTGTATCCCGAACACTTACGCGAGCACCTAGACAGTCTTCCGCAAACTCCAGGGGTTTACATCTTTCATGGGCTTGCGGATAGTCTGCCTCTGTACATCGGCAAAAGTATCAATATCCGTACGCGAGTGATGTCTCACTTCCGCACCCTCGACGAAGCGCGCATGCTTCGTCAGACACAGCGCATCACGTATATCGAAACAGTTGGCGAGGTCGGGGCATTATTGCTCGAAGCGCAACTGATCAAGCAGCAACAACCCTTATTCAATCAGAAGCTACGTCGCACTCGTCAAATGTGCTCGATTCGGCTCGAAGAAACAACACCAGAGATCGTCTATTCGAAAGACGTAGATTTTGCTCGGACACCCAACCTTTACGGACTATTCGCAAGCAGACATACTGCGCTAGCGGCACTTAGGGATCTTGCTGACGAGGCACATCTATGTCTTGGCGTGCTTGGATTGGAGAAAATTGCTGCGGATAGGCCCTGCTTTCGTCACATGCTCAAGCGCTGTGCCGGTGCCTGCTGCGGGGCTGAAACGCTTCCCGTACATCAAGAACGCTTAAGACAACAGCTCGAACAACACCGTATCGAATGCTGGCCTTATCCCGGGGCGATTGGTCTGATCGAGCAGACCGATACGCGCACAGACATTCATGTTGTACATAACTGGTTGTATTTAGGTACGGCGGCGACAATCGAGGACGCCAGACAACTAAGCACAACTGCCGCTGCATTTGACAGCGACGGCTATAAGATTCTGTGCAAACCAATCCTGACAGAATCGCTGCCTGTGAAAGAGTTATAACGATACGTGATTGACCGAACGCCTCACTCAGGCGTCAACGCAACGTTATTCAACTTGTTGAGCGTCTCTGGCCACTGACGTTTTTGTGCCGATTGCAGCAACACACGTCCCCACGACATCCAAGCATCCCAGCCAATCCGCTTATCCCAAGAGTTCCCCCAGCACGAAACAAGCTGAACGCCAGCAGCGGCGTAGCGCTCACCTTCTTCAAAGTTTCGAAACGTCATGTAGAGTTGAGCCAGCACCAGATAAGGTTCAGCCACGTAAGGGTTCAAGGCGATCGTTTGCTTCAACACGGCGATGGTCGACTCTGGTGACATCATCGGTTGATTTTGTTGCATCACGGACCAGTACAACGCGGCAGCGGACGCCTCATTCTCGCGCGTCAGCACTCCCAGCCCCAACTCAAACACAGGCGGTGTTGGCAACAAGGCCTTCAAGCCAGGGTGCTGCAAAAGTGTCGCCAACTGTGAAATCTGACTCCAGCGATAGGTAGACGGACGCATCGGCCCAGGCCATAGCGCCGCCCCCCAATGCAGCTGAGCATTATCCGCCTTGTAATCTGGATAGCCCATATAGATATCATCTTGCCAGCTATACCACTGCTCACAGATGTCAGCCATCGTCACCACAATATAAATCGCAACATCTCGTGGTGGCAGTACAAAAGGTGCACCATTCAAAGTAATCGTGAGGCTACCGTCTTGCTTGAGGTTGCCTTTAAATAGCTCACGCGCGAGCTCAGTGCGCGACATGACACAAAAGAGATGAATCAGTCGCTCGGCATCTTCACCAACGGCTTCTTGTAGACGTCCACGTTCACTCTTTGGATCGAATTTCACCAAATCTACGTGTGCATTCCCATACACGCTATGCAACAGCCCAAGCTGACGCACGACAAGTGGCTGCTGCCACAAGGTCAAGGTACGGGTCACACCCACTAGGTGGTGCCGAAACGTTCCGGCCTTATGCCAATCCTGGCCAACCCCACGACCGAGCACCAAAGGCATGACAGGTCCCAACTCAGGATCATGCGCGAGCCACTCCTCATCAAGCAAGGCAACCGCACGGGTCAGTTGTGTGGAATCAAGCGTTGGCAACTTAATCGTCATGTCGATGGATCTCAGTCAAATGTTTTACAGCTCGTTTAAATAGCGCTCGATAAAGCTTAATTCACTGGTCGCGACAAAACACGCCCTGGCCTCGCACCAGTCGCCTTGCCATCGTTCCAGACAATATCGCCATTCACAATGACGGTGTGGATACCTTTGGCCAACGCAATCGGATTCTCATAGGTTGCGACTTCGTCAACGGTCTCTTCATCAAAAAGCGTCAGATCCGCGAATGCACCCTCTTTAATCACACCGCGATCAGCCAAACCAAAATTGACTGCAGTCAAGCCTGT
>CAMBPA010000144.1 GCA_945869355.1 Bordetella parapertussis | reverse complement strand
GGCTAAGCGGACGTAATCAGGCCAAGCTCCAGGCAGTATGCGATCGCATCACTCGCGCGGGTGGTCTCGCAGTTGTGCAAGTGCTCGATGCGACGCAGTCGGCCCCTGTAGACGCTGCCGCCAGTGCAATAGTGCGCAAGGCAGGTCGAATCGACATTCTGGTGAACTCCACTGCCTTGCCAACCTTTGGAAAATTTACTGAGCTGACGGATGAGGATTGGGAGCGTACCTTTCAAAGCAAGTTGATGGTTTACGTGCGAACGATGCGTGCTGTGCTGCCCCATATGATTGCGGCAGGTAGTGGAACGATCGTGAATATTTCGGGTAAAGCAGGGCGACTACCTTCACCTGCTCATTTACCCGGTGGCAGCATGAACGCGGCCATCAATCTGCTCACAAAAGGGATCGCAGACGCCTACCAGCATCAGGGGATTCGTGCGAATACGATCGCGCCAGGCCCCATCGCATCCGAGCGACTCAATGCCTTGACCGCGCAACTCGCAACGATTGCGACAGCTAACCCTGAGTTTATGGCGCGCAAGGGGGAGCCTGAAGATGTCGCACGCGCAGTGGCTTGGCTCGCAAGCCCGTTGTCAGAATTTATGAATGGGATTGTGTTGCCTTTAGATGGCGGATCAACCCCGACTGTTTGATTGTTATTTCAAAAATAGAAGAAAAATTTCGGTAAGCCGATAAGGAGACGTAGATGACTAAGCTATTCAAAACACTCATGGGCATTTTTTCCGTTGCGCTGGGTTGCGGCGCAAGCGTCATGGCGCAAGACGTTTATCCCTCTAAAGCGATTAAGCTGATTGTTCCGCTCGGGGCGGGTGGTGCGACGGATGTCGTCGCGCGCGTTGTTGCAGGCAAGCTTTCGCAGCGCTTAGGACAGCAGGTGGTGGTAGAAAATCGTCCGGGTGCAGAGGGCGTCATCGGCGTCAATGCGGGTGCAAAGGCGGACCCGGATGGTTACACCTTGGTGCTTGGCTCTAGTACGACTTTGGCCGCTAATTTCCACTTACGTAAGAGCTTGCCGTTTCACCCGACCAAGGACTTAGAGCCGGTATCGATGGCTTTGAAAGATTTCTACAACATCTTGGTGATTGGCTCTAACGTTCCGGCGAACACGCTTCAAGAATTTATTGCCTTGGCCAAGGCGAATCCGGGAAAATTTAACTATGGCACGGCCACGGTCGGTTCCAAAATTTGTATGGAAATGTTCAAGACTGCCGCGGGTATTGACTTAAAGACGATCAACTATAAGAGTTCGCCCCAGGCGCTCAATGATCTGATGGGGGGACAATTAGAAATTATTTGTGAGCCCGTTGCGACCTCGGTTCCAAACATCCGGTCTGGCAAAATTAAGTCGATTGGGGTGACGAGTTTGACGCGTGTGCAACAGGCTCCAGAATTACCAACGGTCAGTGAACTTGGGTTGCCTGGTTTTGACTACAGCGCCTGGGTGGCAGTATTTGCGCCAGCCAAGACGCCTAAGCCGATCATCGACAGGTTAGCCAAGGAGTTAGCCATCGTACTGGCGGATCCAGAGACGGACGCAAAAATTCGATCGATTGGTGCCGCCCCAATGATTGGTGGCCCCAAAGAACTAGCCGCTTTGCTTGATGCAGAGATCGCGCGGGCGGGGAAGGTTGTGAAAGACGCTGGGATTCAGCCGGAATAGTTTCATGAATGCCAAGCCCAGAATATTTCTAGTGCATGCCGTAGATGTCTCCATGGCGCCTGCCTCAAACAGTTTTAAGAAGCTGTGGCCAGAAGCGAGCATTGTCAATTTGTTAGACGAATCGCTTGCGATTGATATGTTGATCGACGGAAAAATGACACCGCGTATGGTCGAGCGCTTTGCTCGGCTCGGGCAGTACTGTGTCGATGCCGGAGCGGATGCCATCCTGTTTACCTGCTCGGCCTTTGGTGAGGCCATCAATCACCTTAAGACCTTGCAGCGCATTCCGATCCTCACACCTAATCAGGCGCTATTCGAAGAGCTGCTCGCAATTGCTGGTAAGGCCGCGATGCTGACCACCTTTACGCCCTCGGTACAGGCGCTGCGTAGTGAGTTGTCGGAAATGGCTGCAGCACAACACCTCAAGCCTGACGTCGATTCTTTTATGGTGGAGGGTGCATTAGATGAGCTCTTGGCGCACCGCGGATCCGAGCACGATCGATTAATTGCCCAGCGGGTGAACGGCCTGGCTCAATATCCAACAATCATCTTGGGTCAGTTTTCAATGGCGCAGGCTGCGTTGCATCCTGATATAAAAACGAGTGCGAGAATTTTAACGACACCAGATTGCGCCGTAAGAAAACTTAAAGGCTTGCTCAGCGCCTGATTTTCTTGAAAGCTGAGCGTGGCGTTCGCGAACCTGCGAACGCCGCTGTACTCTCTAGAAAAACGCCTGAATCCCTGTTTGCGCACGCCCAAGGATGAGGGCGTGCACATCGTGCGTACCTTCGTAGGTGTTGACGACCTCAAGGTTGACGAGGTGACGCGCTACGCCATACTCATCCGAAATGCCGTTGCCGCCCAACATGTCACGCGCCAACCGCGCGACGTCCAAGGCTTTGCCGCAAGAGTTGCGTTTCATGATTGAGGTGATCTCAACGGCAGCCGTGCCTTCGTCTTTCATGCGACCCAGACGCAGACAGCCTTGTAGGCCAAGTGTGATTTCGGTTTGCATATCCGCGAGCTTTTTCTGGATCAGCTGGTTGGCTGCTAGAGGGCGTCCGAACTGTTTGCGATCTAGCGTGTACTGACGCGCCGTGTGCCAGCAGAATTCGGCGGCACCCAACGCACCCCAGGCGATACCAAAGCGCGCAGAGTTCAAGCAGGTGAAGGGCCCTTTGAGCCCAGACACGCCCGGCAACATCTGCTCGTCGCTGATTTCAACGTTGTCCATCACGATTTCGCCAGTGATCGAAGCGCGCAACCCGACCTTGCCGTGGATGGCGGGTGCAGACAGGCCTTTCATTCCTTTCTCAAGGATAAAGCCACGAATGCGTCCATCGTGATCGCCGCCCACACACTTGCCCCAGACGACAAAGACGTCTGCGATGGGTGAGTTAGAGATCCACATTTTGTTGCCGGTCACCAAATACCCATTCGCAGTTTTGACCGCACGCGTTTCCATCCCTGCAGGGTCAGAGCCGTGATTAGGTTCGGTCAAGCCAAAACATCCAATCCATTCTCCGCGCGCGAGCTTAGGGAGATACTTTTGTTTTTGCGCTTCGCTACCAAACTCGTTGATGGGCAACATCACGAGGGAGGATTGCACACTCATCATCGAGCGGTAGCCGGAGTCGACACGCTCTACTTCGCGCGCGATCAAGCCGTAGCTGACATAGTTCAAACCCGAACCGCCATACTCGGTGGGGATGGTCGCGCCAAGCAACCCGAGTGCGCCCATCTCGGGGAAAATATTGACATCTGTTTTTTCGTGGCGAAAGCCCTCGAGCACGCGTGGTGCGAGTTTGTCTTGGCAGTAAGAGCGTGCGGCATCGCGCACCATGCGCTCTTCGTCGGTAAGTTGGCTGTCCAGTAAAAGGGGATCTTCCCAATTGAAGGTGGCGTCAGAGGCCATGAAGTGCTCCAGATAATTAACGATTGAATATAAAAATTGTACGAGCGGTCAGCGGTGTCGCTTGCCAAAGACCTCAAGCTTTTTGGGCTGCGGCCCGAAGCTTCGAAATAGTAGTTGTTGGCGTGATGGCTTCTGGATCAATCAAACAATGAATAATCGCAGGCAGGCCACTGGCGACCGCACGCTCGAAAGCGGGGCCAAACTCTTCAGTTTTCTCAACACGCTCACCATGTCCGCCGAACGCGCGTGCGTAAGCCGAGAAGTCGGGGTTTTTGAGCTGCGTGGCAGAGATGCGTCCTGGGTAGTGCTTTTCCTGGTGCATACGAATCGTGCCGTACATGCCGTTATCGACAATCACGACAACAAGTGGGAGGTTGTATTGCACAGCCGTCGCAAACTCCTGGCCATGCATCATGAAGCAACCATCGCCAGCAAAACAAACAACCAGTTTGTCCGGTGCAATACGTTTTGCGCCGACGGCGGCGGGCAGGCCGTAACCCATCGAGCCAGAGGTCGGAGCGAGTTGTGTACCAAATTGCGTAAAGCGATGAAAACGATGCAGCCAGGTTGCGAAGTTACCCGCGCCGTTTGCCATGATGGCGTCGGCGGGGAGTTTGGATTCTAGGTATGCCATCACCCCGCCCATTTGCAAGGCGCCAGGCGTCTTGATGGGGACTGGGTCGCTCCAGTTCAGGTAGCTTTGGTGCATGGATGCGGTGCCAGCAGCCCAAGGGGTCGCCGAGGGCGCAGTCAGAGCACTGAGTTCTGATGCAAAGGCAATGGGTGAGGCGTTGATCGCGACTGCTGCGCGGTAGACGCGCCCGAGTTCACCGCTATCTGGGTGCACATGAACCAAGGTTTGTTTTGGTACTGGGATATCAAAGAGGGTATAGGCCTGGCTAGGCATCTCGGACATGCGTCCGCCCACGAGCAGCACCAGATCTGCGTCTTGAATACGCTTTAACAGATCGGGGTTCAGGCCGATGCCTACATCGCCAATGAAGCAAGGGCTGGTAGCAGGAAAGAGCATCTGTCGACGGAACGAGACCGCGACCGCAAGCTTGAAGCGCTCTGCAAACTCTACAAATTGTTTGACAGCTGTGGCGTTCCAGCGGGCGCCACCAAGAATGGCGACAGGCGCCTTGGCTTGCGCCAAACGCTTAGCAAGATCGGCCATCTGACCCGTAGACGGTGCGGAGTCGATCGCTTCG
>CAMBPA010000143.1 GCA_945869355.1 Bordetella parapertussis | reverse complement strand
CCACCTTTGTTATCGATCACGACAGGCTGTCCAAGCTTTTTTGATAAGCGTATGCCGAACTCTCGACCGATAATGTCAGCGAAGGATCCTGCGGGTGCAGGCACGATCATTTTGATCGGTCGATCTGGGTAGGTTTGCGTCATGCCGATCGCAGGACTGATGCATAGCGTGAGTAGGGCCAAAAACTGTTTGAATATACGATTAGTCATCATGCTCTCCGCAAGGGTGCTGGTTTAATTGATGCTGCGTGTCTTGTCGTTCCAATACACAGCGCGTAACGCTTTCTTATCTAGCTTTCCAAGAGACGTCAGGGGCAGTGCCTGGACGAAATCCACTGTCTTAGGTGCTTGGACCGCACCCTTTGCCGCTTTCACCTTTTGGGTAAGTTCTTGTGCAGAGACATCGCAACCCGCTTTGAGTACGACGACTGCTTTAACCGCTTCGCCCCAGTCTGCATCTGGGATGCCAATGACGGCAACCGAGGCGACAGAAGGGTGAGAGGCGATGACATCTTCTACTTCTTTGGGATACACGTTAAAGCCACCGCTGATGATCATATCTTTTGCACGATCAACAATAAAGAAATAACCACGCTCATTCTGATAGGCCAGGTCGCCTGAGTAGAGCCACCCGTGTCTGAGTGCAAGCGCTGTGAGCTCTGGTTCTTTAAAGTAGCCTTTCATCACCAGGTCACCGCGAATGCAGATTTCACCGACCGTGCCTCGAGGGACTTCGTTCCCGTCGTTGTCTAATATTTTTACGGTGACTCCGGGGTATGGCTTACCTGCAGAGGCAAGCAAGGAATCATCCAAATGATCGACGTCAGACAAACTCAGTACAGTGCTGGGAGCTTCAGTGAGCCCGTAGTGTTGGATCAGGATGGGGCCCAGGAGCTCTCTTGCTTGTAAAAGCCGTGGCGGTGAAATGGGTGCTGCGCCATACATCAGCATGCGCAGGCCTGCTTTGGCCAAGCGACTGCTCTTGGGATGATCAAGCAGACGATAGATCATGGTTGGAACGAGGTACAAGGCGTTAGCAGTTCCGGCCTCAACGTCAATAATAAGTCTGTCTGGGTCAAAGCCATCGTGAAGCACAATCGTACCGCCATGCCAAAGCACGGGGACAATCATTGACCCAGCGGCATGCGATAAAGGCGTGGAGCACAGTAAACGTAGATCGACCCAATTGTGACCCGCCATTCTAAAGAGAGCATTGGTCGCAAGCGAACAGGTCGTACCCATGACCCCTTTCGACTTGCCTGTTGTACCGCCCGTATAAATCAAACGAACGATATCGTCGGGTTCGCTGAGGTCAGTCAAAATTGAGCTGATCGCGAGGTCAAAGCCATCCCAGAGGCCTGTCGCATCTGGGTTGGTGTCATGACTAAAAATATCGAATGCTTGTGTGGAGCGTTGCTTCAGTTCTTTGGCGCGCTGTGATCGAGCCTCGTCCACGATCAGTATCTTGGCTTCACAGTTATTCAAGATGTAGAGTTGGTCCTCAATACCACCGAGGGGCTGAAGCGCAACAGATCTGAAGCTGCCGATATAGCAAGCCGCCATCACGACAAAAACATCTGCTCGATTGCCGCACATCTGCACAACGGTGTCGCTGCGCTTCAAACCTAGCTGTTCAAAGCGTTGCAACAGGTAAGCGATTCGTCGCGCGATGGTCTCGTAGGTGATGTGCGTGCCATCCGGGTTGACGAAGGCTGAGCGCGTCGGGTAACGGCTCAACAAATTAACAATCATGCTGCCCATCGTAGGGCCATAGTAGGTCTTGTCTAGTAGCGATTCACTAGAATTTTTCATGTTGGACTCTATTGTTGTGGTGCGATTGTTTTAAGAGCAGTGTCTCCGCAGCAAAAGGTAACTGACGATGAATTGAATGGCAAGTCCTAATCTCGTCAGGAGATCATCCAGCCTATACGGACATTAAAAGGTGCTTAATATGCTTTCAGTAGCTGAATCATCTGAGCAATCAAATTATCGCGACATGAGTCGACGGGCGATATAGGATAGGGCGTCAACCAAGACAACCAGAATGATCATGGCGATCAGGATGCTACTGGTTTCACTCATCTGAAACAATCCCATATGAAAAGCCAGCATTTGCCCCAACCCACCGCCGCCCACCACGCCTAACACGGCTGCCGCGCGAATATTGTTCTCCCAGCGGTAAAGCGAATAGGAAACCAATTGAGGTAGAACAGTTGGTAGCGTAGCGAAGAGAAAAATACGTCCTTCATTCACGCCTTGTATGCGTAAGGCTTGCGCCGCACCTTGGGGGGCATTCTCGATAGATTCCGCAAAGAGACGCCCCAACACGCCTGTTGTGTGTAAGGCTAACGCGAGTGTGCCTACAAAAGGCCCTAAGCCTGCGGATATTAAAAGCAGCGCTGCCCAGACCAATTCAGGGATCGAGCGAAATGCATTCAAGAGCAATCGGGTAATAGAATACCAAGCAGACTTTACCCCGTTCGTGGTCTTGCTTGCTGGTAAGGCAAGCAAGAGTCCAAGACAGGCGGCGATCAGGGAGCCTAGGGCAGACATGGCCAAGGTCTCAAGGCTTGCCACGCCGAGCTTTGATAAAAACTTCGGGTCAAGGGTTGGCGACAGCAGTTCACCTAAAAACTTTCCCATCCGCACAGCGCTATCTATCGAAAGCATCCGCGCTAGCTGTAAATCGAGCGTCCAAAAACTGAGTGCAATCAGTACGGCGATGCCGATGAGGACCCAGTAGATCGAGCTATTCCAGCGGATCGGTGGTCTAGGTTGCGCGTGGACGGGCAAGTGAGCGCGGGTCATTGCATGACCTTCCGCAAATAGCCACTTAGTAAGTCCGACATCCATACCAGCAGCATGAAGACGATTAATAGGGTCGCGACTTCACCGCCATTAAACATCTTCATGGAATTATCCATTTGTTGACCTAAGCCTCCGGCACCCACAAACCCTAATACTGCAGAGGACCGAATCGCGCACTCCCAGCGGTAGACTGAGTAACTCGTTAGCTCGGCGGAGTTTTGTGGCAGAAGTCCAAAGAAGAGTGCTTGGAGTCGAGAGCCACCATTTCTTAGGATCGACTGGGTGCTGTGCGCATCACCGCTTTCAAGTATCTCTGCGTATACTTTTCCAAGCATCCCAGCGTAGGTGAGGCCAATGGCTAAAACGCCTGCGGCAGGCCCTAACCCCACGACGCGAACGAATACGAGAGCCCAGATGAGTTCTGGAATGCTTCGCAAAAAAATGAGTAGCCAGCGAACGAGCTGCCGCACGCAAGAGGGAAGAAAATGCATTCGATCAGACAGTGCGGATATCGACAGGATCCGTGTCGAGACTATCGTTAAGGGAATCGCTAAGATCATCGCGAGCGTCAAGCCTGCTGTGGCGATGGCGACGGTGCGCCACGTTTCTCTCACAACGAGTAATAGAAACTCAGAGCCAAGCGCAGGTGGAAAAAAATCCGCCAAAAAACGTATGCTGACCTTTAGGTTGTCAGGATCGAAAAAAATCCAAGGCTTAAATTCTGTTACGACAAGCGCAGGCATGAGCAACGCTAAGGCTGCCATCGCCCAAAAAACGCGGCCAAGCCACGCGGGATCACGCAGGTGTGGAGAGCGCGTCGTGCTGGACATGAAGACTGCTTAGTTCGTGCTCGTGTTGAGCGTAAAGCTTTGAAAGCTCACTATTTGTGACTTGGGCAGCCGGCAGATCAAAGGCCACGGCACCATCGCGCAGTCCAATCACGCGAGAAAACTTTGACCGAGCGACATCGACTTGGTGCAAGGTTGTAATCAGCGTGAAGCCTCTTGCGGCTGCGCGATTGACTAAAGAATGAATGGCTTGCTCTGCTCGCGTGGGATCAAGAGCAGAAAGCGGTTCATCAATGAGCCAAAGCGAAGCGGGTGCCATCAATATCCGCGCTAAACCAACGCGCTGGCGCTCTCCGCCTGAAAGACGATCAACACGATTCCAGAGTTTTTCTTGCACATCAAACGCTTCGAGTGCTTGATAAGCTTCTGAGGTTTTTAACGGGTAAATCAGATTCACTAAGCTTTGCGTCAAGGACATTTCTGGAAGTGCCCCTGCAATCAAAGAGGTGACCACGCGCTGTCGCGGGGGGAGGGGTGGAACCTGTGGCGCACAGATTAAACGTCCCCGAATCTCTTGCAGATGCTTTGTGGATAAAGACCAAATGTCCGTATCGTCTAGCAAGACTTCACCGGCGCTTGGTTTGATCGCGGCGCAGATGACTTGCAGGAATGTTGTCTTGCCCGCACCGGATGGACCAATGACTGCGACTTGCTCGCCGGGCTCGATCGTGATGTTCAGATCACGGACAGCGGGCACCCCATCCCGCTCGGCGGCGGGATGATGTACTGTTACATGATTGAGTCTGACGCGCATCTGAAACCCGAAAGTGCTTGATGAAAATACTGCGGGCTATTTGATGAGGCCTGCGCTGCGTCCGGCCGCCTCAAAGCCTTTGTAATTTTCAGGCGACGTCGCAATGTAGCGGGTTGCTCGGTTCAGCGTCAGAATTTCTTTGCCTTCAGGATTGTCCATGCTCAAGGCCAATAAGGCTGCCTTAATTTTTTCGCGCTGCGCTGCTGGCATATCGGCATGTACCGACCAGTTGTAATTGAAGTAGGGTGGCGTGGTGAAAAACACATCCACTTTGCTTGTGTCGACTTTCTTTTCTGCGACAAACTTATTCCAAACCGTAATGTCTAGCGCAGCGCCATCGACCCGACCACTCACGACCGACGCGATGGTGGCATCGTGTGCCCCCGAGTACGAGACACGTTTGAAGTCACGCTCTGGGTCGAT
>CAMBPA010000142.1 GCA_945869355.1 Bordetella parapertussis | reverse complement strand
GGCCCGCGGGTAACCGTGGCTACGTCGCAAGACGTTGCGCAAGCGCGCCAACAAGGCATCATGCGTGGCCTCGACTAAGTCACCCGCGCGCAAGGCCAGGGAGTCAGTTTTACCCCCGGCGCCACCACAAACAATTAAAGGAATCTTGCAGGCTCTTGCGTGGAGCACCATCGCTACCTTGGCGGCCATCTGATCCGTGCAATCAATGACCGCATGGGTACCGGCAGGCAAACAGGACGCGACATTCTCAGGCGTCAGAAAGTCATCGATCGCCGAAACCTTGCAACGCGGGTTGATCGCCAAGATGCGCTCTGACATCGCTTGCACCTTGGACTGCCCAAGGGTCTGAGTCAATGCATGGACCTGACGATTCACATTCGACTCGGCGATGTGATCCAGGTCGATCACCGTGAGGGCGCCCACGCCGTTGCGTGCTAGTGCCTCAGCAGCCCAGGACCCAACGCCCCCCACGCCAACCACCGCCACATGCGCCCCACCTAAATGCTCGAGTGCTTGCGGGCCATATAACCGCGACAAACCACCGAACCGACGCTCAACATCGGCAGAGGTGACAGACGCGGTTTCAGTTTCAGACGCAGGCATGGGCGCTCGGCAAAAAAGACAATGAATGATGCATTTTTGCATGTTCCGGAAAAAAACCGTCGTCTTTGCTCGACAACCCGCCGAGAGAGGAACACAATTTAGCCCTAACATCGTGAGCACGCCGCCCCCCAATCCTTCCCCCGCTAATGGAACGCCAAACTTTGCCGGTCCCTTAATGCTATGCCTATTGGTCATGCTGTCCCACATCGCGATCTCCGGGGGACGCGTCGCCGTATCGCTCACGGCACTGCAATTAGGTCAAGGCACCCTCGAAGTCGGCATCCTGATCGCTGTTTTTGCCCTGCTGCCGATGCTGTTCTCTATCCAAGCGGGCCGACTCATCGATGACATCGGTCCCTGGAAACCCATGCGGGCGAGCATCATTTTCGTTGTAATCGGGACGGCTCTGCCTGTCGTTTGGCAAAGTCTGACAGGCCTCATCATCGCAGCGACGCTTGTTGGCGTCGGGCATATGACCCTGCAGATCGCAGCCCAACGACAAATGGGCCTCAGCACGGGCGAGGAGCGCCTGCGCAACTTCTCCTGGCTGTCTTTGTCGATGGCGACCTCCGGGCTCATCGGACCTCTCGTCGCTGGCGTATCAATCGACTACCTAGGCTATCGCTCCGTTTTTGCCTTGCTCGCCGTCGCGCCGCTGGTCGGCCTCATCGGGTTGCTGGGCATGCGGGGCTATCTCAAGGCCTCACACATCAAGTCGACGCCTGTGACACAAAAACAAAGCGTCAATGATTTATTTAGTAGCCCATCGCTTCGGAAAGTCTTTATCGCCAACATGTTGCTTTCAGCGGCCTGGGATACCCACACCTTTGTCGTACCAATTTTTGGGGTACATGTGGGGTTATCGCCCACAACCATCGGTTTGATCCTGGCCTCCTTTGCCGCGGCAACCATCGTGATCCGGCTGGCACTCCCTTGGATGCTGCATCGCATTCGGCCCTGGCAACTGATCAATTTTGCGCTAGTGGTCACGGGCCTGAATTTTTTGCTCTACCCCTTCTTCGAGCAAGTTTGGATTCTTATGTCGCTTTCGTTCTTATTGGGGCTTGGCTTGGGTTCAACACAGTCAAGCATTCTCGCCCTATTGCAACAGCATGCGCCAAACGGCAGAGCGGGGGAGGCCTTTGGCTTGCGCATGGCGTTGGTTAACGGCTGCCAGGTGGCGCTTCCGCTGGCCTTTGGGGCACTCGGAACCCTCATGGGGGTGATGCCACTCTTCTGGCTAACTGCGGTTGGGCTAGGTGCGGTCCGCTGGTTCACCGACGATGCTGAAAAGCACGAAAAAACTAGCGCTCCAGATGCAGATGAGCCCACCCCCCCTCAAGATCGAACTTAATTGAGTTAAGGCCATGACGCGATTTGCCAACCTACCTACGCCTCCTGCAGTGAGCGCCTTCGTGCGCTGGTCTGAGCAAAAAATGGCTGAATCCATCGAAACCACGCTGCGGAGCTGGGCCCCAGGCCAAGACGTCTGGATTTTTGGTTATGGTTCATTGATATGGCGACCAGAGTTCGACTTTACAGAAAAACGCCCCGCGCATATTCAAGGCTTCCATCGCGCGCTTTGCCTATGGTCACGCATTAATCGTGGAACCCCCGAAGTTCCGGGGCTAGTCTTTGGGCTTGAGCAAAGTGGAACCTGTCAGGGGATGGTTTTCCGGGTGGCGGCCGAACATGTGCGGTCAACCTTTTCCTCCGTGTGGAAAAGAGAAATGGGTACGGGTGCCTACCACCCCACTTGGCTAGACTGCATGACACCCGATGGGCCCGTACAAGGGTTGGCTTTTGTCATCAACCAAGCGGGCCCCGCCTATGTCAACGAACCACCTCTGGACGCCTTGATTGAAATCATCCTGCGTGCCCAAGGCACCTATGGGAGCTGCCTCGAGTATGTTACGCAGACAGCAGACGCTCTCGACTCCGCTGGCATACACGACCCACGACTGATGGAGCTCGTACGATGCCTTCGGCAATTGCAGTCCCGCAACTGAGGGCATGAATCCCTAAAATCAGGTGGCCTCGCAGCATTAGGCTCTGCTCCCCACGGTACACTATAGCCTATAGCTTTGGTACCGTCGCGCGGGTAGTGCGGTAGACCTAGCCGCCACGGAGCACCATCATGTCGATCGCAGATATTCGCCAGAGTTACGATAAGCACACCCTGCTAGAGAAAGACGCTAAGCGCTCTCCCTACGAGCAATTTGGGTATTGGTTTAATCAGGTGCTCGAAGATAAAGTGCCCGAGCCCACCGCCATGACACTGGCAACCGCCGACGCACAGGGCAGGCCCTCGGCGCGTATCGTATTGCTCAAGGGCTACGATGAGAATGGCTTTGTTTTTTATACAAATTATGAATCTCGTAAGGGACGTGACTTGCTCGCGCAGCCTTGGGCGTCTCTTTTATTTTTTTGGCAGTCTCTCGAGCGCACCATTCGGATCGAGGGCTTAATTGAAAAGGTCTCTACAAGGGAATCGGACGAATACTTTCACAGTCGTCCGCTTGGCTCACGCATTGGTGCCTGGACATCCGCGCAAAGTCAACCCACCACCATCGCTGAACTAGAAGCCCGTCAACAAACTATGGCAGCCAAGTTCGGTGACACACCACCACGCCCGCCGCACTGGGGCGGCTATCGCCTCAAACCCGAATATTTTGAATTCTGGCAAGGTCGCCCCTCACGTCTGCATGATCGTCTTACATACGTGCCCTCGAGCGCCAACGGCTGGGCACTTGGACGGATCTCTCCCTAATATGCATGCCTCATCACCGGACTTTGATTCCAACTTTTTTAAATCTGCGCTCGGACGATTCCCCACCGGCGTGACGATCATTACGGCATCGTTGCCTGGTCAACCGCCGGTTGGTTTGACGGCGAGCTCATTCAATTCGGTTTCGCTCGATCCGCCCTTAGTCGTTTGGAGTCTCTCACGCAACTCCTCCTCGCTTGCGACTATTCAACAGTGCGATCGTTATGTCATTCAAGTGCTGGCAGCGGATCAAATGATGTTTGCTCAACGATTTTCAAAGGGCACCGCAGCCGAGCGCTTCGAGGGCGTGGCATTAACGACTACTCCCAACGGCTCGCCTAGGCTTCAAGCAAACTGTTCCGCCTGGTTTGAATGCGCGAATCGTAGCCGTTACGAAGAAGGTGATCATTTTATTTTTGTTGGTGAAGTCGAGCACTGCTCACGCAACGATAGTCTCCCCTTAATCTATCACGCGGGCGGCTACGACTTGACTCCCTCACCCACTGACACCAAACCTTAAACAACATGAGTACGGATATTGATTGCATCGTCGTTGGTGCTGGCGTTGTCGGACTCGCGATTGCGCGCGCACTCGCTCTCTCTGGACGTGAAGTCATGGTGGTCGAGGCCGCTGAAGGGATCGGCACCGGCACGAGCGCACGAAACTCTGAAGTCATACACGCTGGCATCTATTACCCGGCTGGCAGTTTGAAAGCAAAGCTCTGCGTACAAGGCAGAAAAATGCTTTACGCTTACTGCGCAGAAAAAGGCGTCGCTCATCAGCGTATCGGCAAACTCATCGTCGCGACCAGTCAAGATGAAATCGCCAAGCTTGATGATATTTTGAGTAAGGCCCGCATCAACGGCGTAGACGACATGGAGCTGCTTAGCGCGGCCCAAGCGCAAGCGCTTGAGCCAGCATTGTTTTGTACGGCCGCTCTGCACTCCCCTTCCACAGGCATTATTGATAGCCATGGCTTGATGCTTGCCTATCAAGGTGATGCCGAAAACGCTGGTGCACAGTGCGTTTTCCACACGCCCTTGTTATCGGGCGAAGTGCGTCGCGAAGGCGGATTCAATCTACAGTTTGGTGGCGCAGACGCGATGCAATTGAGCTGTAATGTGCTGATCAATGCATCGGGACTCCATGCGCCGACACTGGCGCGTGCCATTCGCGGCATCCCCGCAGCATCCATTCCAACCGAATACTTGTGCAAAGGTAGCTATTTCACGCTCCAAGGTAAAGCGCCATTCACCCGCTTGATTTATCCGACACCACACCACGCTGGACTAGGCGTGCACCTGACCCTTGATCTCGGTGGTCAAGCCAAATTCGGTCCAGACACAGAATGGATTGATAGTGTTGACTACGACATCGATGCCAATCGCTGCACTGGTTTTTATGAAGCAGTGCGTACCTACTGGCCTGGGATGCCTGATGCGAGCCTCTCGCCTGGCTACACC
>CAMBPA010000141.1 GCA_945869355.1 Bordetella parapertussis | reverse complement strand
CCCGAGGGCACAATCGTCAACGCGAAGCCGCCTGCAGCCGTGGGTGCTCGGCATTTGATTGGGCATCAATTACAAGCTGCGGTGTTTGATGCGCTTTCTTCGGTGATGCCCGATAAGGTTCAAGCCGATAGCGGCACACCACTCTGGTCGGTGTTGATGCGAGGCATCGATACGGTGCGTGGCACATCGTTTTCTAGCATTCTGTTTTTTAATGGCGGAATGGGTGCGATGCGGGATCGTGATGGACCCCCTGCGGCTGGCTTTCCTGCCAATATATCGAATACGCCGGTCGAGGTTGCTGAGATGCTTTCGCCTGTGCTCTTTCGCAGCAAGAGTTTGATTGACGGATCCGGTGGCGAGGGTGCGCATCGAGGTGGAATGGGCCAGAAGGTCTCTTTTCAGTCTCGCTGGCCGGGTCGACTGAGAGTGTCGTTGTTAACAGAACGCACGCGTATCCCTGCAAAGGGAATCGAGGGCGGTTCGGCTGGTCGTACCGGGCATGTGCTTCTCAATGGCCAGCCTGTACAGAATCCTAAGGGTGTGGTGGATATGGTTGAAGGGGATACCCTTGAACTCGCCTTGCCCGGAGGCGGGGGTTACGGCGTTAAGCCTTAACCCCCACCGAGTTGTTGAAGTTAGAGTTGTTGATCTTTTTTAGACCTATCAGTATGCTCACTTAACTTACTTTTCACAGTCAGGAGATTCGTATGCAACGTCGTCGCTTTCTCACTAAAACCGCTACCGCCGCTGGTGCCGGTCTTGCCACGTTAGGGGCACCCGCATTTGCGCAAGGCACGCCGCAGGTCAGGTGGCGTATGGCTACAAGTTGGCCTAAAAATCTTGACACAATTTATGGCTCGGCCGAAGAGCTCGCCAAACGCGTGGGTCAAATTACTGAAGGGAAGTTTGAAATTCGTGTCTTCGCTGGCGGAGAAATTCTTCCTGCGGCACAGACAATGGATGCGGTGAGTAACCAAACAGTTGAGTGCAATCACACTCTTAGCACCTACTTCTTAGGCAAGAACAATGCACTCGCGTTTGATACGGGCTTGAGCTATGGCTTGAACGCGCGTCAGCATAACGCCTGGATGATGTACGGTGGTGGTCTTGAACTCGTGCGGGAAGTCTATAAAAAATATAACATCATCAATTTTACGAGCGGTAACGTTGGTGTGCAGATGGGTGGTTGGTATCGTAAAGAGATTAAGTCGGTTGAAGACCTCAAAGGCTTGAAGATTCGAATCGGCGGCATCGGTGGTATGGTGCTATCAAAGCTTGGCTCTGTGTCACAACAAATTCCCGCGAGCGATATCTATTCGTCACTAGAAAAAGGAACGATCGACGCGGCGGAGTGGATTGGCCCACATGACGACTTGAAGTTGGGTCTGAACAAAGTTGCGCCGTTTTACTACGCCCCTGGCTGGTTCGAAGGTAGCGCGTCGATTACGACAATGGTCAATGACAAGGCTTTTGCGGCCTTGCCTCCAGCTTTTCAGGCTGCATTTGAAGTTGCCTGTAATGAGCAGACCCTTAAGATGTTGGCTAACTATGACGCCAAGAACCCAGATGCTTTGCGCAAACTGATTGGCGGTGGAGCGAAAGTCAGTATTTTCCCTCGCGACGTCATGGACGCCACCTACAAAGCGTCGCAAGAGTTGTGGGTAGAGCTTTCAGCAAAGAATCCTGACTTTGCGAAAATTTTCCCACAGTGGCAAGCCTTCCAACAAAGCGAAGCCAGCTGGTTCCGTTTGGCGGAAGCTTCCCTGGATAATTACACGTACGCCGCGGTTGGCCGTCGTTAATTCTTCTTTAGATGTTAGAGAGCTGCATGGGTCATCCAGGTGATGTGAAACAAATCAAGCCCCAGGGGATCGGGGCGAGAGTGCAACGCAAGGAAGATGCGCGTCATCTTCACGGCAAAGGTTATTTTGTTGCAGACATCACGATGCCGGGGCTTAGTGAAGTCGCCTTCACCAGAAGCCCCTTGGCCCATGCACGTATTACTGCTGTTCGAATACCGGCTCCACTGGCGGGGCAGGTATTTGAACGTCGCGACTTGATCGGTGCGCTTGATATCGCCGCCGACTCGTCCTTGCCGACTTACCAGTCTTCCGTACAGTCCCCACTCGCAAGTGGCAAGGTTCGCTTTGTCGGCGAGGCTGTTTTGATGTCCTATGCACCGACGCGTGCAGAGGCCGAAGATCTGCTGGAACAAGCCGAAGTTGATTATCAAGAGCTCCCTGTTTATTCAGATATCCACACCGCGACGCAAGCAAGCTCAGACTTGATGCACGAGGGGTGGAAGGATAATGTCTTTGTTACGTTGTCTGCAGATAAGCGCTTTGACGAATTGAGTGCGCAGGCAGACGTGGTGGTGCATCGCAAGATGAGCCTGGCTCGACAATGTCAGGTTCCGTTAGAAGGTAAGGCGGTATTGGCCTATTGGGATCATCAAGCGAATCAATTAGTCGTGGTGAGCGCCACGCAAGTGCCGCACCTCATTCGCACGGCACTTGCGCAGCACCTTCAGTTGGATCAAGGCCAGTTGCGCGTTATTTCGCCAGATGTGGGCGGTGCCTTTGGTTACAAGTGCATTTTGCAACCTGAAGAAGTTTGCGTAGCGTGGTTAGCAAAAACCTATCGCAAGCCCTTTCGTTACATCGAAGACCGGCGTGAGCATTTGATTGCAGGTGCCAATACGCGCGAACACTATTACGAAATGACCGCCTATGCGGATAAGCGTGGGCGGTTGTTGGCCTTAGATGCCAAGATCACGATTGATGGCGGTGCGTATTCTGTTTGGCCATTCACCATCGGAATTGAACCCGGTCAGGCCGTCGGAAACTTGCCCGGGCCCTATGCTTTTGATGGCTATCGATGCGTCACCCGTTGTGTTGCCACGAACAAGCCTGGTTTTGTGCCGTATCGGGGTGTGGCGCGCACGGGCGTATGCTTTGCGATGGAACTCACACTGAATGCGATCGCCCAAGAGGTGGGTCGTGAGCCTTGGGAGATTCGCGTCGAAAATCTTGTGCAGCCCGAGCAGATGCCTTACTTGAACGTGGCAAACAAGCATTTTGATAGCGGTGATTACCCCGCAAGTGTCCGCCGCGCGCTAAAAATGATCGATTTCGATGCATTGAGGGCTCGACAGAAAGGTGGCGAGTCTGATGGAAGGCTGATTGGATTCGGTATCGCAACCTACACCGAGCAGTCCGCCCATGGCACATCGGTCTTTGCTGCGTGGGGGATGCCCATTGTTCCTGGTTTTGATCAAGCGATGGTGCGGTTGACTCCAGATGGAGGGCTCGATATCCGTGTCGGTGTGCATTCTCACGGCCAAGGGATGGAGACGACCTTTGCGCAGATCGCACATGAGGTGTTGGGTATTGATGTTTCTCGTACACGTGTGATTCACGGCGATACTGCTCAGACACCCTATTCGAGTGGGACGTACGCGTCGCGCTCGCTGGTCATGTCAGGAGGCGCAGTATCCCAAGCGTGTAAACAATTAATTCCCCAGATTTTAAAAATTGGTGCACATTTACTTGGTGTAGATATTGCATCGGTACGTTTTGAAAATGGCTGTGTCAAAACAGCGCAAGCGCACGTCACGATCGACCAAATTGCAAATGCCTGGTACCTAAATCCTCAGCGGCTACCTGCCGATGTGGATCCGTCCGGACTTGAGGCGACAGTAGGCTACAAACCTAAGGTCGATACCGGCGCTTTTTCCTATGCCACCCATGCGGCAGTCGTTGCCATCGACCCAAAAATGGGTAGCGTTGAGATTTTGGATTATGTCGTTGTAGAAGACTGTGGTGTGGTGGTGAACCCCATGGTGGTTGAGGGCCAAACGATCGGTGGAGTTGCCCAAGGCATTGGCACGGCCTTGTATGAAGAAATGCCTTATGACACCTTTGGCCAACCGCTCGCCTCGACGCTTGCAGACTATACGATGCCTGGTGCGACCGAAGTGCCCAATATCCGTATCGATCATTTTGAAACTCCGTCACCGCACACAGAATTCGGCGCTAAGGGGATGGGTGAGGGGGGAGCGATTGCGCCGCCCGCCGCTATTTTTGGCGCAGTTAATGACGCGTTACGTCAGTTAGGCGGTCGTATCGAAGTGGCGCAGACCCCACTGACGCCCCGGCGGTTACTTGAAGCAATTGAGTCTGCTAAGGACCAAGCCTCAAGGGTTGATGTATGAAGGCGGCTCAATTTGACTATGTATTAGGGACTAGCGTTCAGCACGCTCTTGGTGTGTTGCAGGCCTCCGATGAGCGCGCCAAACTGATTGCGGGAAGTCAATCGCTCGGGCCGATGCTCAATTTGCGGCTAGCGCGCCCAGAGACTGTTGTGGATGTCTCCAAGCTTGCAGAGATGCGAACAGTCAAACAGCATCAGAATTTTTTACGCGTGGGTGCCTCGGTGACCCATGCGCAAATTGAGGATGGCGTGTTTGAGTTGCTTCGGGGTCACCCTATACAAATGGTCGCCTCGCGGATCGCTTATCGTTCTGTCCGCAACCGGGGCACCATGGGTGGCAGTCTAGCGCATGCCGATCCTGCTGCAGACTGGGTGTTAGCTTGTGCGGCCTTAGATGCCCGTATTGAAGTTCAATCGCGATCCGGCACAAAGCTCGTCGCGATGTCTGAGTTTATGCTGGCAGCATATACCACCACATTAATGTCTGATGAGATCATCGTTGCTGTGCACTTCCCAGAGATGTCGTCTAGCACGCGCTGGGCTTATCAAAAATTTTGTAAAAAAACTGGTGAGTTTGCACATGCTAGTTGTGCAGCATATTTTGATCCCATGACAAGGGTTGCCCG
>CAMBPA010000140.1 GCA_945869355.1 Bordetella parapertussis | reverse complement strand
TCTTGAACACAGTGTTGACCATACCCATGCGTGCCGCTTCTTTATTCATGCTGTCGACAAAGGCGGCTTCGCTACCCGACACGGCTTCGGCGAGCGCCACCGACGCATCATTGCCCGACTGAATAATCACACCTTTTAAGAGCTCATCTACCGTGACGGGCTTGCGTGGCTCAATAAACATACGCGAACCGCGCGTTTTCCAGGCGACCGTCGACACATTCGCTTGCTGCTCGAGCGTCAAGCGCTTTTCTTTGATCGCCGTAAAAGCCAAGTGGGCCGTCATGATTTTAGTCAGCGAAGCTGGCTCAACTTTTTGATCAGGGTTAGATGAAGCCACCACCTGGCCGCTTGTGACATCTACCGTAATCCAAGCACGTGCCGCAATAGTGGGCACTGGCACGCTCGACAGCTCTCCCACTTGTACGGGAGTCAGTGGCGAAGGAATCTTCGCCGACACCGCCGCTTCTGAGGGCGCTGGCTTGGCTGTCGCAGGATCTGCCTTGGCAGCAGGCTCACCCTTGCCTTTAGGGGCGGGTTTGGTCGCGGGGGTCGTGGAGGTCGTTGAATTCTGGGCATGAATCTGGGGCGAAGTGATCGCGATCGACACGCCAAGAATCGATACACACGCAGTCGATGTCAGTGCAGTCGATATAGCTTTCGCTGCGCCGGCAAGCCTAGAGGCACTTGCGCGCAATGCACTGCGGACGACTAAAAACAAAAGCTGAGACATGACTGAGGTCTTCAAACAACGCAACAGCCTCATTATAGGCATTCCATCTCTGTGCGCTAGGGCAATGCCTTCAGTCTTGTCTGTACTAATTGTCTTAGTACGAGCAGCTTGCCATGAAAGAAATGACCCGCATCGGGGATGACCACGACTGGCATCCCAATGGGCCGCGCCCACTCCATCACTTCCGATAAGGGCACGACCTCGTCGTCTTCTCCGTGAATCACCAGTGCATCCTCAGGTGCTTTGGCCTCGCTATGACGAAAGCGCAAGGCCGCAGAGCCCGTCAAAATGACAATATTCGGCAAGTTCTTCTGCAATGTCTCCCATCGGGCGTACAACTGCACACCAATGGACGTCCCAAAGGAGAAGCCACCCAACACCCACGGTTTGGCCGCGATGTCGGCATACCGCACCCGAAACTGCTCGACCAGTGCCGCCATATCTTGTAGCTCACCTTTGCCATGGTCAAACGTCCCCCCCGAGGTGCCGATTCCACGAAAATTAGGGCGCATCGCGAGCAAGCCCTGTTGCACGCAGGCACGCGCAAGGGTGGTCACGACTTTGTTATCGCGCGTCCCCCCGTGTGAAGGATTGGGGTGCAAAATCAACGCCCAGCCGGTGGGCGCGCCATCAGGCCAATCAAGTGCACAATCGATTACACCAGCTAAGCCATCAAAAGTAGTTGTTTCAGTATGTGCAGGCATAAATCTACTAAGGTTTCAGAAAAGGGGTTAGCCATTGTGCCACTTGTTCAGCGGCCTGATCCGTTGCTACGCGAAGCGCTTGCGCGCCGCCTGCGGCATCCTGCGACACGGCCGGCACTTTAATGTCGATCAACTTTTGTGCGACGACGCGGTTGGCGCGCAGCAAGACCGCCTGCATCGTCAACACGCCTTGGCTCGATTTACCATCCGACGTAAACAACTGCTCAAAACTCTGCAAATTCAGCCGCAATTGGGGCACATCTCCACCAACACCCTGTTCAAGCACGGCTCCTTGCAACGCCAGACGCGCCATCAAGCGTTGTGTGACCAGCTGGGCGGGCGGCGCAACCCAGCGATAAGTTGTAAAGCCCTGTGGCTGCCCACTATCGCCCACACGCCAAATCACCATCGTGTCATTGAGCAAGGCCGAAGCCGCAACGGGTGCAATCAACAAGGGCCGGTGCGCGGGCAAGCCCCCCACCGGTGTAGTAGGTCCCGCCCCAAGATCAAGCTGACGTGGCGCACGCGCCTCGCCGCCCCCTACCGAGCAGGCTGTGATGCCCAACAGCACCGAGATGACCACGACTATCTTTATGCCGAAGCTTTTCATGATTCCCCTTTACGGTGCCGCTGAGCCAAAGCCTGCAAATCCCGGCTCACCCGGACCTGGTGCCGCGCGTGGTGGCCCAAAAATAAATGACTGCGGTGACTGCCCAAACTGGCGTACCGTGCGCGTCAGTGTGCGTGAGGCATCCACCACGCTCGACGAGAGCACGGACATACCAGGGAGAGTCGAAGCGTTGATTTGCGCGATCGCATCTTGCGCCGAACGCGTCAGGATTCCAACATCCGCCAGCGCACCATCCATGCGGCGTGTCAGCAAGACTATTCCATCATCCATGCGCCGCGTCATCGCGGTGACGCCATCTACCAGCGCGGGAATCTTTTTCAAACCAGGCTCAAGCAACTTGGCAGACTGATTCAACTGGGTCGATAACTCGGCCACATTCTTCATCGTGATTTGTAAGGATTCAATGTTTTGATCACTCGTAATTTTTTCTATCTGATCCATGATGCGATCCAGCGCAGGCAAGACCTCATCGCTCTGCGTTTGTAAGCGCTCTAGAAAGCTTGGGCGAATCGGAATATCTTGGATACGTTCAGCCGACGATATCAACCGCTTAGTTGATTTTCCATCGTCACGTAATTCAACGTTTGAAATCCCGGTGACGCCGGCGGTGACAATCTCTGCCCAACTTGATTCCGTCAATGGGGTGTTCGGATCCACACTAATTAAAATACGCACCTGGCCAGGCTTGTCGGGCATGAACCGCAGCGACTGCACTCGCCCCACTGGCACCCCCTGATACCGCACAGCCGATTGCACCGAGAGGCCCGTCACCGGAGAGGTCGCGACCAGCTCATAAGGTAAAAGCGGTATGTTCTTCTTGCTGACCCATACCGCCCCGATCGCAGCTGCGATCACCAGCAGCAAGGTAAACAATCCCGCGAGTAACGCGTGACTACGGTTTTCCATGATTCACATCCTTGACGGCAGTCGCCCCGAGTGCGCGCACGCCGCGCTCACTATGAAAAAAGGCATCAATAAAGGGGTGCTTGGTTGCCATCACCGTCTCTAGTGAGCCTTCAACTAACACTTTCTTTTCAGCCAAGACCGCGACACGCGAGGCCAAGGCACCAATCGTATCCAAATCGTGCGTCACCATCACGACAGTAAACCCTAACTCGCGATGTAGCACACGAATTAACTCGACGAATTCATCGGCGCGCTGCGGATCAAGTCCCGCCGTCGGCTCATCCAGAAACAATAGTTCAGGGTCTAGCGCCAGCGCTCTGGCCAGTGCAACGCGCTTAATCATGCCGCCCGACAAGTCCGACGGCATTAAGTGTGCGTCGCGTGCCGTCATTCCCATCCAGCTCAACCGCATCAGCACCACATCGCGAATCAAGGCTTCAGGCAAATGATGTAATTCCCGCAAGGGCAACGCAATATTATCGAAGACGGGCAGCGCAGAAAAGAGTGCGCCCGCTTGAAACAACATGCCCCAACGATGGGTCAGCGCGATACGGTCTTGGCCGGTGTAATCGCGCACCGGTCGGCCAAAAACTTTTACAACACCGCCTTGCGGATCATCCAGCCCCAAAATCTGTCGCAATAAGGTTGTCTTACCCGAGCCCGAGCCACCGACTAAGGCGAGGATCTCTTTGGGGTAAACATCCAGATTCAAGTCCTGATGCACGACGTGTGTACCAAACGCCGTGGTGAGATGCTGAACCGAGATGATGTGGGCCGCCGTCATATACGCATTTCGTTAAAGAGGATTGCGTATAAGGCGTCTATCAGAATCACGCCAGTAATCGCCGTTACAACCGAGGCTGTCGTGCCGCGCCCTAGACTCTCGGTATTGGGTTTGATGCGCAAACCAAAGTGGCACGCCACCAAGGCAATCCAGGCGCCAAAGGTGATGCCCTTGATCACACTGATCCAGTAGTTTTTAATACCGATCGCATCCGGCAACTGGCCAAAGAACCACTGAATCGTTAGACCTAGCTGCAGCTTAGCCGCGATCATCCCACCGATCAACGCCATGGCGTCTGTCCAAAGCACCAAAAGCGGCATGGCAATTGCCAAGGCGATCACACGCGGCAAAATCAGTCGCTGCCCGTGCGAAATCCCCATCACCTCCATCGCATCGAGCTCTTGCGTGACACGCATCACGCCAATCTGCGCGGTAATCGATGAGCCCGAGCGCCCCGCCACCAGAATCGCAGCCAGAATCGGCCCGAGTTCCCGTACGGTTGCCACCCCCAAGAGCTTGACGATGAACTGTCCAACCCCAAACACCGAGAGCTGCTGTGCCGACAGATACGACAAGACGATACCGATCAAAAATCCGACCAAAGCAGTGATGCCGAGCGCCTGCGCCCCCACTCGATAAACCTGTGCCGAGATTTCCCGCCAGGGTCCGCGCGAAGGTCGCATGAGCAGGCGACCAAAATCCCCCATAAACGTGCCGAGCATGCGTAGCAACCCGAGGCCGTGCTCAAGCCCCACAAATACCCCACGTCCAATCCCACGCACCCAATCAAGCAACTGTGGTGCGGGCGCTGCCGGTGACTGCTCAACCGGGTATTGCGCCAGCACGTCAAACAAGGCACGCTGGCTATCTGTCAGCGCGATGCCTTGCGGCAGCACAGCGCCCCAGCGCTTCCAAAGCAACTGAGCACCTACCGCGTCAAATTTTCCGATGCCGGTCAGATCCCAGTTCAACGCGGACCGCGCACGCGCGAGCAGCGCTACACGCCGATCCACTTCACCCGACACGGCGAGCGCTTGTACATTCCAGTCGCCGCCCAGACGGCAGACCTTGTCGTCTAAGACGACCAGGCGGTCTGATTGCGAAGAGGTCGAACTAAGCGTCATGCAAAGGATGTGT
>CAMBPA010000139.1 GCA_945869355.1 Bordetella parapertussis | reverse complement strand
ATACCGCCAATTCTTGTGCAACACCTCGTAACCCCAAGCGCCACAATGCTCTGCACCAGTAACACTTGGCAAACCCGCTACGGCTCTACTTGGCTAAACATGACCGATTTATTACTCGTTTGATATCAGGGCTTAACAGACGCCAATTCAGATTGAAGATTAACGATCGCCATTAAAAATTAATATTTCCTATTGCTCCGATTGATTAGACCCACTAGAATTGGTATTCAATTTAAAGAAAAACACTACATGTAGTGGTGAACCTATTATTGAACGGGGCGTGTGTCACGTTCACCTCGCAGGAGCTTTTTTTATGCAAACAACGACCAGTACAGCGCTAAGACAAGAGTCCGCACCGCAATTCGCGACCAGTGCCGCCCCCCTCACCGAAGCGACCTGGACCCAATACCACATCATCCGCCGCAACGGCTCGGTCGTGAATTTTGAACCCAGTAAAATCGGCATCGCTCTAACAAAGGCTTTCTTAGCCGTCAATGGTGGTCAGGGTGCAGCCTCGGCGCGCGTGCGCGAACTGGTTGACTCCCTGACACGTCAAGTTGTCCTAGCGCTGGTGCGTGGCCGTCCAAACGGCGGGACCTTCCATATAGAAGACATTCAAGATGCGGTCGAATTAGCGCTCATGCGGTCCGGTGAGCACGATGTCGCGCGTTCATACGTGCTCTATCGCGAGCGTCGCTCACAAGAGCGTGCCAAATCAAATATTGAGCAAGCGCCTGCCGAAGCCAGCACGTTGCATGTCACCGATAACGGTGTGCGTAAACCGCTGGATATGGCCAAGCTGCAGGCAACGATTGAATCCGCAGGTCAGGGCCTCGGCGAATTCGTCGATACGGCAGCCATCCAAAAAGAAACCCTCAAGAACTTGTATGACGGTGTGCCGATCGAAGAGGTCTACAAGTCAGCCATTCTGGCTGCGCGTGCCATGGTTGAGAACGATCCCGCCTACAGCAAAGTGACCGCGCGTCTGCTGCTGCATACGATTCGCACAGAAGTGCTGTCCGAGGAAGCCTCACAAGAGGACATGAATACCTGCTACGCAACGTACTTTCCCAAGTTCATTAAGCGAGGTATCGAAGCCGGCCTGTTGAACTCCGAACTGTCGCGCTATGACCTGCCACGCTTAGCCGCCGCACTAGACGCAAGTCGCGATCTGCAGTTCGATTACCTGGGTTTACAGACTCTGTATGACCGCTACTTCTTGCACATCCGTGGTCAGCGCATTGAACTACCCCAAGTGTTCTTTATGCGCGTCGCGATGGGCTTGGCGATCGGCGAGATTGACCGTGAAACACGTGCCATTGAGTTCTATCAGATTCTGTCGTCTTTCGACTTCATGAGCTCGACCCCAACCCTGTTCAATGCAGGCACACTGCACTCTCAGCTGTCGTCTTGCTACCTGACCACAGTTTCAGACGACTTGGACGGCATCTACGAGGCCATCAAAGAAAACGCACTGCTTGCGAAGTATGCTGGCGGTCTGGGCAACGACTGGACACCCGTACGGGCCATGCGTAGCCACATCAAGGGCACCAACGGCGAAAGCCAAGGTGTTGTGCCTTTTCTGAAAGTCGTCAACGACACAGCTGTCGCGGTCAACCAAGGTGGTAAGCGCAAGGGCGCAGTCTGCTGCTATCTGGAAACCTGGCACTTGGATGTAGAAGAATTCCTAGATCTTCGCAAAAACACCGGCGACGAGCGCCGCCGCACCCACGACATGAACACAGCCAACTGGATTCCAGATCTGTTCATGAAGCGCGTCATCGAAGGCGGCGACTGGACCCTATTCTCGCCCTCGGACTGCCCAGATCTGCACGAAAAAGTCGGTGTCGAGTTCGAAAAAGCCTACGTCGGCTACGAAGAAAAAGCTGCGCGCGGTGATTTACCGCTGTTTAAAAAGATGCCAGCGATCAACATGTGGCGCAAGATGCTGTCTATGCTGTTTGAAACCGGCCACCCCTGGATTACGTTCAAAGATCCTTGCAACATCCGCTCACCACAACAACATGTGGGTGTTGTGCACAGCTCAAACCTGTGCACCGAGATCACACTTAACACCAATGACTCTGAAATCGCAGTCTGCAACTTGGGCTCCGTCAATCTGTTGGCGCACCTCAAGCAGAATGCTGATGGCTCCCAATCACTAGACCTGGACAAGCTGCAGCGTACGATCAAGATCGCCATGCGGATGTTGGATAACGTGATCGACATCAACTACTACGCAGTGGAAAAGGCTCGCAACTCAAACGTACGCCATCGCCCAGTGGGCCTGGGTATCATGGGCTTCCAGGATTGCCTGCACGTCATGCGCGTGCCGTACGCTTCACAAGCAGCGATTGAATTTGCCGATCGCTCTATGGAAGCAGTTTGTTATTACGCCTACAGTGCATCGAGCGATCTCGCAGCAGAGCGCGGTCGTTACGCAAGCTTTGATGGTTCGTTGTGGTCGCGTGGCATCTTGCCGCATGACTCCATCGCACTGCTGCGCGAGAATCGCGGTGGCTATGTTGAAGTCGATGAATCAAGCACGATGGATTGGGATTTGTTGCGCGCACGCATCAAACAACAAGGGATGCGTAACTCAAATTGCGTTGCAATTGCCCCAACTGCAACAATATCGAATATTATTGGTGTGTCTGCGTGCATCGAGCCAACATATCAAAACTTGTACGTTAAATCGAACCTCTCCGGCGAGTTCACTGTGGTGAACGAACATCTTGTTCGCGACCTCAAGAAACTAGGTCTATGGGACGAAGTCATGGTCGCTGACCTGAAGTACTTCGACGGTAGCCTGTCTCGCATCGATCGTGTCCCGGCCGAATTGCGCACGCTATACGCTACCGCTTTTGAAGTCGAGCCCAATTGGATTGTCGAATGTGCTGCACGCCGCCAGAAATGGATCGATCAAGCGCAGTCACTGAATATCTATATGGCGGGCGCTTCGGGCAAGAAGCTCGATGACACCTACAAACTCGCCTGGTTACGCGGCCTCAAAACCACCTATTATCTACGCACTTTAGGTGCAACAAGCGCAGAAAAATCAACTGGCCGCGGTGGCGAACTCAACGCGGTGAATTCATCCGGGATTGGTTCCACGAGCGGTACGTTCGCATCAACAGCCCCGGTTCTACCGGAAGCCGAAATTCTCGGAGCGGCGTGCACCATGAAACCTGGCGATCCAGGTTTCGAAGAGTGCGAAGCCTGCCAATAACCGCTACCGGAAAAAATTATGCTGACCTGGAACGACGAAACTTCTTCACAAACCGCTGCGCCGATTACTGCCGGTGGTATGCCTATGCCGGCTTCAATGCCCGTACGTACCGCGACGGGCGTTTTTGGCGACTCGGCCCTGCCTACTCCTGGGCTGACTCAAAAGCCTCAGGCTCCTGATCCCGTCACCCGCGTGAATGTCGCGGACAAGCGGATCATCAACGGCCAAACTGACGTCAACCAACTCGTCCCCTTCAAGTACAAGTGGGCTTGGGAAAAATACATCGCCACTTGCGCCAACCACTGGATGCCGCAAGAGATCAACATGTCTCGCGATATCGCCTTGTGGAAAAACCCCACTGGCCTGACCGAAGACGAGCGACGCATTATCAAACGCAACCTTGGCTTTTTTGTCACAGCCGACTCGCTCGCAGCAAACAACATTGTGCTGGGCACCTATCGCCACATCACAGCGCCCGAATGCCGCCAGTTCTTATTGCGCCAAGCCTTTGAAGAAGCGATTCACACCCACGCTTATCAATATATTGTTGAAAGCCTGGATTTGGACGAGTCTGAAATCTTCAATGCCTACAACGAAGTCCCTTCGATTCGCGCGAAAGATCAGTTTTTGATCCCTTTCATTGATGCGATTGCTGACCCTAACTTCAAAACGGGTACTCTCGAAGCCGATCAGACTCTGCTGAAGTCATTGATCGTGTTTGCCTGCCTGATGGAAGGCTTATTCTTCTATGTGGGCTTTACGCAGATTCTGGCACTTGGCCGTCAAAACAAAATGACAGGGGCCGCCGAACAGTACATGTACATCCTTCGCGATGAGTCCATGCACTGCAATTTCGGTATTGACCTGATCAACACGATTAAGCTCGAAAACCCACAGCTTTGGACACCTGCCTTCCGCGAAGAAATTCGCGCCTTGTTTGCCAAAGCGGTGGACTTGGAATACGCCTACGCTGAAGACACCATGCCGCGAGGCGTGCTCGGTCTGAATGCGCCGATGTTCAAGTCTTATCTGCGCTTTATTGCAAACCGTAGATGTCAACAAATCGGAATCGAGCCTTTGTTCGCCCAGGAAGAAAATCCCTTCCCTTGGATGGCAGAGATGATTGATTTAAAGAAGGAACGCAATTTCTTTGAAACACGCGTGATCGAGTATCAAACTGGCGGCGCCCTTAACTGGGAATAATTCGCAAGTTTGAGGCTTGTTACGCTTTAGTACTTGCCAGTGGGTGGTGAATGCCACCGTGCTGGTGCCATTTGAATTGCTTCGCGCCTCCAGTGAGAGGCAGTTCAAATGGTTGTGCCGGATTCATTAGCGCAAACCGCTGTGCTACTGCGGTTTAGTAGGGGCTTGTGCCGATGAATAACTCGGGCGAAACGACGTCTCATGGTGGGGCTAGTCGAGCACGGGTTTTAATGTTTGGGACCCTGAACTAAGGAGTATTACCATGGCAACAGCCAAAAAAGCAGCAAAAAAAGCAGTGAAGAAAGCCGCAGCTAAAAAACCTACAGCTAAGAAAGTTGTTAAGAAAGCAGCTGCAAAGAAGAAGCCTGCAGCGAAAAAAGTTGTAAAAAAGGCAGCTGCAAAAAAGAAACCCGCAGCGAAAAAAGTTGTAAAAAAGGCAGCTGCAAAAAAGAAGCCTGCAG
>CAMBPA010000138.1 GCA_945869355.1 Bordetella parapertussis | reverse complement strand
AGCATGGCAGTGTTCGCAATTTTCCTCTGCTACGTCACAATTGACGTACTGACGGACTCGGTCAGTTATAGCAGCGCCGCACCAACGCCTTGGGGTACTCCTCTCGTTTATCCTCAGGCTGCTTGGTATGCCGGCATGGTCATATTTGCCTGTGTCACAACAGTCTTGGCGATTCGCGCAACTTTTCTGTTAGCGACAAACCAACTCTCTGAACTCAATGAAGAGTTCCAACCGAAAAGTGCAAAAGAAGAAATCAAGGAAGAGCTCGACGACCTTGCACAACGTTCCAACATTTCTGAGATTACAAACAAATCATGAGCCCAACCATCGTCACTATTGCATTCTTGATCATGGTTCTCATGATGATCGCGGGTGTTCCTATCGCAGTCTCGATGGCCCTGGTTGGTATTGTGGGCGGCGTCGCTGTATACGGTATGCCCTTTATGAACTCAATCGCTCCCGTTCTCTGGGGAGTGCAGAACGAGAACCTACTCACTTCAATCCCGCTGTTTATTTTGCTAGGCGAACTGCTACTTCGATCCGGGATTGCCGATCGCATGTACATCGCACTTTCTGCTTGGTTTGGAAGGCTACCAGGCGGGTTACTGCATACAAACATTGGGAGCTGCGCGTTATTCGCTGCGACATCTGGCTCATCGGTCGCGACGGCTGCAACGATATCAACTGTTGCCTTGCCATCCCTGATGAAACGTGGCTACCCGATCCGTCCATCGCTTGGGTCTATCGCTGCCGGGGGCACACTCGGAATCCTCATTCCGCCTAGCGTGAACATGATCATCTACGGATCACTCACTAATAACTCTATCGGTAAGCTATTCATCGCCGGCATCATCCCAGGGCTTTTATTGACAGGGGCTTTCATGCTGTACATCGCAATATCAAGCCTGCTTAGCGGTAATGCGATGCGGGAAGAGAAAGTCTCGTTCGAGTACAAATTAAAAGTGGCTGCGTATCTGATTCCACCGATGATTGTTTTCGGTGTCGTCATGGGAAGCCTGTACTTCGGCATTGCAACAGCGACCGAGAGTGCGGCCTTAGGTGTAACGACTGTCTTGTTATTTGTCTTGAAGTCGGGACGATTGAGCTGGGCGCTCCTTCGAGGCTGTTTTATTTCGACAGCACGCGTTTCAGGCATGATCTTATTGATCATTGCGGCTGCCTTTATCTTGAACTTGACGATTAGCCTGACAGGCGTCGCCGAGATCATGACAAAATGGGTAACGGGTCTAGGGCTATCGCCCACGGCATTGATACTCGGTCTGATCTTGTTCTATCTGATCTTGGGTATGTTCATGGATGTTTTGTCGATGATGGTCGCGACGATTCCAGTCACCTACCCCATTGCCGTCGCACTAGGCATTGATCCAATCTGGTTCGGGATCTTCGTGATCTTGATGTGTGAGCTTGGTCTCATCACACCACCTGTCGGGATGAATCTCTTCGTCGTTCACGGCATTCGACCAGACAAAGGTGGCATCGAGGACGTCATGTGGGGCGCCTTACCCTACGCAATCATCATCATCCTGTTCACCATATTCCTGATGATCTTCCCAGAAATCGTCACCTGGTTACCTAACCAGATGTAGAGACGTTGCGCCTGAGAAAGTCAATAAACAAGGCGCTGACTTTCTCGGGTTGCTCTTGCTGCACCCAATGCCCGGCGCCCTCGATCAGATGGGTGCCTTGCATTTGGGTGGTCAAGGTTTTTTGCACAGATTCAAGACCACCAGGTGTCTGATACACACCCCAGTCGCTCTTGCCACCGATAAAGATACACGGCACATCAATCGTGCGGCCTGCGAATATTCGCAGCTCTCGGTCGAGCCGACCGATGCGATAGCCTTGCAAGCCGCCTTGAAAGCCATTGCGACCGTACTCTTCGCTGTAGACCTTGAGTTCAGCGTCAGGTAGCCACTTGCATCCAGCAATCGCGACCTCTGAGGGCATATCAGGTGCCACGGACTCCGCCATCCCCAACTCTACATCCATCACGTAGTAGCGCGGGAGCTTTTCCCATTCGCTTGCGATCAACGCCTTCAAAGGAAACGGTTTGTTCTCAAGCCAATCCGCACTTTTGACGTGATAGTAGGCACGCAAAAAACTATGCAGCCCTTGTTTGGCATGCCACATGTTTTCGTTGGCGGGCTCCGTCGCGTAATACACCTGGTAGTACTTGCGTGGCGGTGTAAGCTTGGCCAAGTCCTCGTTGATAGGATTCGGGGCTGTCGGCACGACCGGCTTATTAGCCGTATCAAATGGCCAAGGGTCTGGCGCACCGCGGAACGGTGAGCTCATCAAAATGACCGAACGAAAGACATCAGGTCGTGTGAGCGCGCACCACCCGGCAAGGGGCGAGCCTTGATCATGACCAAACACGCCTGCAACAGTCTTGTAACCAAATGCCGCCACCAAGGCGAGCATGTCGTTGATCTTATTGAGCGTACCGAAAGGACGCATATCGTCGCCATACTTAATCTCGGTCCCACCACTGCGACCATAGCCTCGTACATCAGGTGCAATCACGTGATAGCCCGCTTGCGCAAGAGGTTGCATGACTTTACGCCAACTATAGGCAAGCTCTGGAAACCCGTGCAACAACAGCACCAAAGGACGCCCAGGCGTCTCACATCCCGCTTCAAGAACATGAAAGGTGATGCCATTCACATTTGGAATGAAACGCGAACGCACGCCCGCAGGAAGAACCGCAGCGCTTAAAGGAGTCATGTGGGCAAGACCTTTCTGGTGGGATTAATGTTTGTACCAGTCTTTCACAGCTTGAACATAGCGTTCAACACCCTGCGTGACGGTCGCGGGTTGCAAGGCGCCATAGGACAAGCGTTGGTAGTTCGCCGAACTTGTATCCGTTAAACCGAAAGCGAAGCCCGGAATAGACACAACCTTATGTTTTTCTGCCATCGCACGATTGAACGCAAGCGGGTCTTGTCCCTTTGGAAGACCAGGCAGTTTCATCAGCACATAAAACGCGCCTTGCGTGTGCGGGAACTGCGCCAGATCGCCAAGGCTACTCAAAATTTCATACACATCTTTGCGCACGCGTGAGAGCGCATCCACCTTAGGTTGCACCCAGGCGCGACCAAACTTTAATACCTCGGCTGCCAATATTTGTGAGGGAATCGGTGCGCAGATCAAGTTTGTATCCTGCACTTTATTCATTGCATCGAACAAGTCAGCAGGAAAGACCACGTAACCTATGCGCCAACTCGCCATGCCGTAGTTCTTGGACATTGAAAAGAACGACAGCGTATGCTTTTGTGCACCCGGCAACGAGGCGGGCGAAAAATGTTTGACGCCCTCATACGTAAAGTATTCGTAAGCCTCATCACTGAAGTGATAAATTCCTTTGGAGGCGCACAACGCATTCACAGCCGTCAACGATTCCTGCGAATACACCGCGCCTGTTGGGTTGTTAGGCGATACAGTGACAATCGCACGCGTTCTAGGCGTGATCGCAGCGGCCAGCGCATCTACGTTTAAGCTCCAGTCTGCATTCGTCGGCACAGGAACGGGCACACAGCCCACCATCCTGATCGCCATTTCTTGATTGAAATAAAACGGCATCGGCAAGATGAACTCGTCGCCCGGGTCGCCGACGGCCATGACGCAATTTAAGAACGCCATATTACTGCCAGCTGTCGCCATCACAATAGATTCGGAAGCAACATCAATGCCATTTTCTGTGGCGAGCTTTCGTTGTAACGCGTCGATCAGACTTGGCATTCCAAACACCGCCTGATACTTATTCAGATTGATGTCGCCCATCAAACCAGGTAGCGCCGCAATGGCCTCGGGGGGTGGGCCATAATTCACGACACCTTGGCCCAAGGAGATCGTCTCGGGATTCTCACGAACTAGAGCTGCAATGGCGGGGATGATCGGCGCATCGACCGAGTCCATGCGTAAAGAGTGACGTTTCATCATCAAAAAATCAAGACCTTAGGATTGAAAGTTAGTAAAAGGGCTAAGTCCTGTGCAATACAGAACTCAGCCCTCTATGGACTAATCCGCCTCATAAACTGTCCAACTTTATGGGGTCAGTTCATATATTGGCTTTTATTTGATTGCGGCATTAACTAGTAACTGTAATCGCCAGTTAAATTTAAACTTTCGACCGCAGCAATAAACTTATGAAAGATCTTAAGATCTGCTGCAGTCAACGGGTCCTGATCTGGGCGAGATTGCAAAAGAATCTCGGCATCCTCGAGGTCTCTTATGACGGCAAGGGCCTTTACTTTTTTTTCTTTCTCTGTTCCCTTAATCAACTGATGTAGATTGAAATAGAGCGTCGATAAACTTTGATGTTCAAGCTCTGCGCTAATTGGGTGTTTACTCTTAAATAGACTCCCGAGTGCAGACCTTGCCTCACCAACAGTCTTTGCTTGACGCAGGAAGTACTTCATGTTCTGAATACGGTTACCGATCTCAAACTGATATACGGCCGCCTGAGATTTGTTTTTTTGCTCTATCTCATGAGAATGCTGAATTTGCTGCAACACCGACGCACCGCCCGTGATCACAACAGAAGACAACAACCACATGCCTACAGAGCTGTTCAAGAACTCCATCACCTTGCCACCAAGCTTTTTTTCAGCTTGTTTGAGTTGGGCGGCCGCCGTAGCCGCCTCGGTCTTTAACTTGGCGGCCTCTGCCTCGAGTTGCAGTCGCAACGCATAGCGAAAACTTTCTTCCGTTTCGATGACTTTCTTTTTTTCGTCGTCCAGCATGGGATACCTTTTTTAGTATGCGACGCACGTATTGCCTTCAAACTACGCCTGTACGATTAGACCGTTCATGGCAGAAAACGTAGTCATATAGAACAAGGAGCGTACCCTTGGCACCCAAATACCTACCCGCCA
>CAMBPA010000137.1 GCA_945869355.1 Bordetella parapertussis | reverse complement strand
ACGGCGAGCAGCACACCAAATGCGGTTGCGACCCCTTTGCCGCCTTTAAAGCCGAGAAAGAGCGGAAACAATTGTCCAAGAAATACCGCGATGGTGACGCATGCCAAGGTGATCGGTTCGTGCACCCAGCTCGCAGCCAACCAGACGGCGAACCACCCTTTGGCGGCATCGCCAATGAGCGTCAGCAGTGCGGCCGCCTTATTGCCAGAGCGCAGGACATTCGTGGCACCCGGGTTTCCAGAGCCGTATGAACGCGGATCGGCTAGGCCAAACAGCTTGCTGATGACAACGGCAAAGGGAATCGAGCCTATTAGGTAGGCGCCGGTCACTAAAAACGCCGTAAGTACCCAGTCGTGTGGCAGGCTCATGCGCTGATATTCCTGAAGTGCAATTCGATGGCTGAATTCTAACGCCACCGGTTGATTTCCCCACAAAAATAGGCGGCTTTTCGCTTGGCAGCGAGTACAATTCAAACTGATCTATAAAAGGTATTTAGTGCCCGCGTATGCATATTTTGGTCTCAAATGATGATGGCTATACCGCCCCTGGGATTGAGGCTTTGGTGGACGCGTTGCGCGACTTGGCTGAGATCTCCGTGGTGGCGCCGGAAGTCAACCACAGTGGAGCCTCAAACTCACTGACCTTAAGTCGGCCCTTAGCGGTCAGGAAAGCGCCCAATGGGTTCACCTACGTAAATGGAACGCCCTCAGATTGCGTGCACGTCGCGTTAACCGGTCTACTCGATCGGCGCCCCGATTTGATTGTTTCGGGTATCAATAACGGTGCAAATTTAGGGGATGACACACTTTATTCTGGTACCGTGGCTGCAGCGGCTGAGGGCTATCTGTTTGGCATCCCTTCGATCGCGTTTTCGCTGGTCTCTAAAGCTTGGTCTAACTTAGAGGCGGCGGCTCAGCAAGCGCGTGCGGTCGTGGCGCATCAGCTGACGCAGCCGCTGACCGGCGCAACCTTGCTCAATGTCAATATCCCCGACTTGCCTTTAAACAAAATGCTGGGTATCCAGGCTACTCGCCTAGGTAAACGCCATCCCTCGCAATCCGTTATACCGACGACGACGCCGTCCGGTGAGACGGTGTATTGGATCGGACCCTCGGGCGCCGCCCAAGATGATTCAGAAGGGACGGATTTTTGCGCCTTGCAGCGCGGATATGTTTCTGTCACGCCGCTTCGGCTCGACTTGACGCAACAGACGCAAATCAGCCAGGTCGCGCAATGGGTCAAGCTACTGTGAGCGAGCAGAGTCGTCACAAGCCGCCGGTCGTGCCTGGCCGTGCAAAGTCGGTCGGGATCAAGGGTTTGCAGGGCATTACGGCCACAAACAGCAATACCAAAATATCTGCGTCGCGGCTACGTACCGCCTCGGCTCCAACGCTATCCGAGCGGTCGTCCGAGGCCAATTTAGGGCTCAACTCTGAGCGCATGCGCACGGTGATGATCGAAAGATTGCTTGCTCAAGGCATTACAAATGATCGCGTGCTTGCGGCGATGCAACTTGTGCCGCGGCATGCATTTGTGGACGGTGCTCTGGCCAGCCGAGCTTATGATGATGCGGCGTTGCCGATTGGCCATAGTCAAACCATTTCCCAACCGTGGGTCGTGGCAAGAATGATTTCTATCGCCGCGGAAGTCCCGGGTGCTCAAAAAGTACTCGAAGTTGGAACCGGTTGTGGCTACCAAGCTGCCGTGATGGCACAAGTTTTTTCACAGGTGTACTCGATTGAGCGTATTCGGGCGTTGTACGATATGGCTAGAGAACACTTACGTGCGTTAAAGCTTGCGCGAATTCGACTCAACTATGGCGACGGTATGGCCGGTTTGCCAGCGGCCGCACCGTTTGATGCGATCGTCGTGGCGGCAGCAGGATTAAAAATTCCGCAGGCGTTAATGAATCAGTTGGCGATTGGCGGGGTCCTCGTTGCGCCCGAAGGCTCTGGTACGCAGCGTCTTGTGAAAATACAGCGCACGGGACTGACGAATTGGGAAAGGCAAGAACTTGAAGAAGTGAGGTTTGTACCGCTTAAAGCTGGGGTACAAGCGTGATCACACAGGAGAAAAATATGCAGGGTGGCTATATGTCCCACGAAGAACGAGTTGCATTGAGCACGATACGCAAGAGCCATGGTGGCTCTCTGTGCATGGCCATCGCCTGTGTAGCGACTGCCACGCTGGTGAGTGGTTGTGCCAACCAGTCCGGATCGCGCGCACCTGTGACGGATCTGAGTGGATCTTCGACCTCCTCTGCGGGGACTTACACGGTAAAGGCGGGCGATACGCTTAATAAAATTTCTCGTGCAACCGGTGTGTCCGAGGCGACGATCGCCCGAATTAACAAAATTACCAATCCAAACTTGCTCGTTGTGGGGCAGGTGCTTCGCTTATCGGATGCGACCGCTGCGGCAGCGCCTCGGCCAAGCGGGGCTGCCATGTCACGCCCGGCACCACAAGCGACCCCCTCACCATCAAGCGAGAGCTCTCCTCCTGCACGTGCCGCAGACGCTGGGTTGATCTCCTGGGGCTGGCCAGCAAAAGGGAAAGTTATTCAAGGCTTCACGCCGGCAACGAAAGGAATTGATATCGCGGGCGCTGCCGGTGATGCCATCGAGGCAGCCGCTGGGGGCAAAGTCATGTATGCGGGTAATGGTGTCAGAGGGCTAGGTAACTTGGTCATCATTGAGCACAGCGATGGCTTCATCACCGCGTATGCACACAACCGCACGTTGCTCGTGAAGGCAGGCGAAGAGGTCAAGCGGGGTTTCAAGATTGCTGAGATGGGCCAGACCGATACGACCTCTGTGCGCTTACACTTTGAAGTGCGTCGTCAAGGTACCCCCGTGGATCCTCTGCAGTACTTGCCCACGCGTTAATCAGTCCGATGACGCCCACGCTTGTCTTTGACTTAGAAACGATCCCTGATGTTGTGGGGCTACGTCGTTTAAACGGGTGGTCAGACGATGTGCCGGATAGTGAGGTGGCTATTCGTGCGTTGGCTGCACGTAAAGAGCTCACTGGCAGTGATTTCCTACCTTTGCATTTGCATCGTGTCGTAGTGGTCGGTTGTGTCTTTCGTGACGATCAAGGGTTTCGCGTAAAGTGCCTAGGTCAGGAAGACGATCCGGAGCCTGCGCTGCTTGCTGGGTTTTTCAAGACGGTCGAGCGCTACACCCCTAAGCTCATTAGCTGGAATGGATCGGGCTTTGATCTGCCTGTATTGCATTACCGAAGCCTGATACACAGTGTTGCGGCGCCGCGCTACTGGGATATGGGCGAAGAGGATCGCGACTTTAAATACAACAACTACCTGAGTCGTTACCATACACGCCACCTGGACCTCATGGATGTGCTTGCAAAGTACAACGGCCGCGGAAACGCGCCGCTCGATGACCTGTCAAAACTTTGTGGTTTTCCGGGCAAACTTGGTATGGATGGCAGTCAGGTATGGCAAGCGTGGTCTGAGGGTCGTGCGTCGGAAGTTCGCGCCTATTGCCAGACTGACGTGGTCAATACGTGGCTCGTGTATTGCCGTTTTAGACTGTTGCGCGGTGAGCTCGACACTAAGTCGTATGACGCGGAAATTCAATTGGTGCGTTCGACACTCGAACAAAGCACTGAGCCCCATTGGGCCGAGTATCTTGCGGCATGGAAATAACCGATTTCTGCCGTACTTCGTTTTTTGACAGGAGCGTTCGCATGCGTCGCATTGCTACATTTTCAATTTGTTCTTTTAAGCGCCTACTGACGCTTGCAGCATTTGTTTCGCTTTGCTTTGTTGGGGCCTCTCAGGCACAGACGCAGGCTCCTAAGCCGCCTGCCGCGAATCAATCCAATGCGCCAACCGGAATGGGTGAGATTCCAGCAACAGTGGTTGCTCAACTGCAACTTAGCCCAGAACAAAAAGTACAACTCGATGCCGCCCACGATGCGCGTCGGATTATGTGGTCCGCTAATCGCAAGAGTCGCCAGGCTGAATACGCAGGTCTGACGGAGTTGCTCAATAAAAACGCCTTTGATCCGCGCGAAGCGGTGGCGTTACGAAAAAAGACGCGTGCTGCGATCGATGCGCGCTTTGATGCTGTCCAGGAAAAGTGGCTTGTATTCTGGGATGGGTTGAATGACGGCCAGCGCAAGGTTTTGCTCGGCTACATGAAAGAGCAGCATATCAAGCAGGGGACGGCTTCTCAGGCTCGCGGAAGCGCAAAAGTCGCTGCCGACGCTGAGTCGGAGCGGGGAGCCAAAGATCCCAGTCGAACGCGATAAATTTGATGTGCGGTGAGTCTTTCTAAAACATTATTCGATTGTCAAACTCATGACTTCAGATGTATTGCAGGTCGATGCGCTCGATCTTGAAGCTCGCGGTGTCGCGCGACGGGAAGGGAAGGTAGTCTTCATCGAGGGTGCGCTGCCGACCGAGCGTGTTAGCGTGCACACCTTTAGGCGCAAACCGTCATACGAAATCGCACGGGTGGAGCAGATCCATCGCGCTGCTGCGCTGAGAGTGGATGCGCGTTGCCCGCACTTCGGTGTATGCGGTGGTTGTCTGATGCAGCATTTGGAGCCAAGTGCCCAGGTGGCGATTAAGCAGCGTGCGCTCGAAGATGGTTTAGCTCATCTTGCCAATGTGAAGCCCGCTCGTGTGCTCGCGCCGTTGCATGGCCCATACTGGGGTTATCGGTATCGGGCACGGTTGGCTGTACGTTGGGTTGCCAAGAAAGGCACGGTGCTTGTTGGCTTTCATGAGCGCAGGAGCAGTTTTGTCGCTGATATGCGCACCTGCCATGTCCTGCCCGCCCATGTTGCGGCGTTGTTACTGCCTCTGCGTGCGTTGATGATGTCGCTGTCTGCACCGGATCGGTTTCCGCAGATTGAAGTCTCGGTGGGAGAGTCTGTCACAGCCTTA
>CAMBPA010000136.1 GCA_945869355.1 Bordetella parapertussis | reverse complement strand
GACCTTTGGAGCTTGATGTATTTTGAGGTTAATGCATTCGGAGGTTGCTACGTTAGACCACCTTGTTACGCAAGGTACCGACACGATCGACAATTACTTCAACGACATCCCCAGATTGCAAAAATCTTGGCGGCTTGCGACTAAAGCCGACGCCCTCAGGCGTTCCCGTTGCAATCACATCACCCGCGGATAACGCTGTAAACGCAGAAATATACTCAATGAGTGTTGGAATAGAAAAAATCATCGTCTCGAATGCGGCGTGTTGCATCACCTCGCCCGCCACTTTTGTCGTGATGGTTAGCTTGTCTAATGGACCCACCTCATCCGCAGTCACTAGATATGGGCCCATCGAGCTAGAACGATAAAAGTTCTTACCTTGATCAAGCGTGCGCTGAAATTGGTAATCACGTACCGAGCCATCCATAAAACAGGTGTAGCCGGCGACATATTGCCCCGCGTCCTTCGCTTTGACGTTACGCGCGTCTTTACTCAGCACGACGGCGATCTCGCCTTCAAAATCGTATTCAGGCGATAGCGTGGGTTTCTCAAAATCTTCGGCATGTGCCACTAGTGCCGCGGGGATTTTGATGAACGTGCGTGGATACTCTGGCGGCTTATGGCCCGCCTCTGCTGCATGGGCGGCGTAGTTCAAGCCGACACAATGCACCGTCACGGGCTCCAAATAAAGTGGCAGGTACTTGATATCTGTTTCTTTAAAATCACCGGTGCTCGCAGCTTGCACGATCTTACGCGCCGCTTCCCAACCGTTCTTGCGAACTAATTGCAGCAGCGTTGGATACTCCGCCCCCAAACGCGAACCCAGATCGATAATCGTCTGATCATCGCGCACCACGCCAAACGAATGCCGCCCATGATGTGAATAGCTCAGATATTTCATTTATTTCCCTTTAGCCTGGTAGTGAGTCACTCAATGCGTGGTGTCGGTGTTGATATTATTTAGTTGCCAGTCGCGTCTGAACGATTCTCGATAACTAAAGCGTTCAGCCGGATGCACACTTACCGCCAACTCGACCAGCTCGTCACGTTCATCGAAGTAACGGCGCGCAATCCACAGTCCGGCTGTGCGTGCTGACACGCCAAGTTTCTTGGCAAGCTGTGCATTGAGCACCATGGCGCGAATCTCTTGCTGTACGGCTTTAATAGTGCAGCCAAACTGTTTCTCTAAGAGGCGATAAAGCGGCTCTCGCATTGCGCCTTCTACACCTTCTATAGATCGATATCTGGGCGCGATATACACATCCGTCAAGCAAATAGGCTGCTCTTGATCGTCTTGGTAACGCAAGCCTTCAATATGCAGCCACGTTTCTCCCTTGTTGACCTCGAGCAACCTCGCGAGCGAACCCTCCACATGCAAAAGCTGCGATTGCGTCACCTGCAAGGTAGTCTCGCTTGCATACTGTCGCAAGTCGGTGATGCCTGTCATAGTTTGGGTGTATTGCTTTACGGGGTGTCGTGCCAGAACTCGGCTGCCCACCCCAGGCTGTCGCAGGACTAAGCCTTGGTGCACTAACTGCTTAACAGCCTCGCGAACGGTAAAACGCGATACCCCAAACTGCGCACAGAGCTCGAACTCAGTGGGCAGCAAACTACCGACCCCATAGCGCCCGTTCTCGATTTCATCAAACAATGTGCGCGCTACCTGTACGTAGCGCGGCACCGACAAAGACGAGTCAACTCTGGTCATCGCGCAAACCTATTCACAAAATATCCCAACCTCAAAGCACAGCATGCTCACGCAAAAACTTTATCTGCTCTGCCGTAAAGCCAGCCGAAGTCAACAACGCATCCGTGTCGGCCCCCATCGTCGGTGCAGCGCGCAACGGGGCGGCATCACCAGAGCATCGAATCGGTGCAGCAACACCCAACACCTCGGAACCATCCATCCTGGCGGTTTTTACGACACCTTGCCGAGAATGCACAAAGGGGTTATCCAACGCCTGTGCGACGTCATAGACAGGAGATGCAGGCACTTTTCCCGCAAATTTTTTCATCCAGTTCGCTGTCGTATCAGTCAAGGTAACGCTCTCAATGTCGGCGTTAAATTGATCTCGATTTTCCAGTCTGCCTTTATAGGAGCTGTACTCTGGGCGTTGCGCCCATTCAGGTCGACCCAGCTCTTTGGCCAAGACAGGCCAAAATTTTTCTTTGTTACACATAATAAATAGCCAACCGTCGTTTGTTGGGTACAACTGACTGGGTACCAGCGAGGGGTGACCTGAGCGCGGCGCTCTTCCAGTGACATGCCCGCCATTCAAGTACCACGTAGCCAGATAAGCGAGGTTATGCATCGCCACATCAAACAAGCTCGTGTCGATATCGCGTCCTACTCCGGTGGCTCGCGCACCCAGCACGCCAGACACGAGCCCAAGGGCAGCCGTGGTTCCGGTCATTAAATCAATCATCGACAAACCGAAACGCGAAGGTGGTCCATCGGGCTCACCAGTCAACGACAAATAACCCGCTTCGGCCTGCATCAAGTAGTCGTAACCAGGCCACGCCGCGCGCTCGCCTTCGCGTCCGTAAGCCGATAAATGCACGCACACGATATCCTGACGAATGTGCTTGAGCGCCTCGTAAGTCAGGCCCAACTTGACGGGAAGATCTCCGCGTAAGTTGTTGAATACCGCATCAGCGTGTTCAACCAGTTTATGCAACACCTCACGACCTGCCTCTTGTTTGAGGTCTAGCCGGATGCTCTTTTTGTTGCGATTGAATGCTTGATAGAAATGACTATCGCCGGGACCAAAGTAATGTGGCCCGACCGCACGACCGACGTCGCCACCATCGTGAGGATTCTCAATCTTGATAACTTCTGCACCTAGGTCGGCTAAGTGCTGGGTTGAAAACGGTCCCGCTCCATACTGCTCAATGGCAAGAATCCGCATTCCTTGTAGCGGCAAACTCATATGGGATTCCTTGCGATCAACTGCTTGGCAATAATGATGCGTTGCATTTCATTGGTGCCTTCACCAATCGTCAAGAGTGGTGCGTCGCGATAGAAGCGCTCGACCAAGTATTCTTTTGAATAGCCATAGCCACCATGCACGCGCATCGCTTCCATGCTGTTTTCTAAGGCAGACTCGGTTGCGAACAATTTGGCCATGCCCGCCTCCATGTCGCAACGTTCGCCACGGTCATAGGCCTCTGCCGCACGCATGGTTAGCAGTCTTGAGGCTTCGGTCCGCGTTGCCATATCGCCCAACTTAAGCTGAATCGCTTGATGCTCACATATCTGCTTACCAAACGTTTTGCGCTGCTGCGAATACTTAACCGCTTCGTTTTGTGCGGCCTGCGCGACACCCACGCCACGCGCTGCAACGTTAATCCGGCCAAGCTCCAGACCGTTTAAAATCATTTGTAGTCCCTTACCCTCTTTGCCACCGATTAACTGGCTAGCTGGCACCCGGCACTGGTCGAACACGAGTTCGGCCGAATCAATCCCTTTATAGCCAAGTTTTTCCAGCTTTCGGCTCGCGCGAAAGGCGTCGCTCTTTTCAACAAGAAACAGGCTCATTCCCTTATGGCGTGGGCTCGCATTCAGATCGGTCTTGACCAACACCGCAAAGCAGTTTCCGTAGATGCCGTTTGAGATCCACATCTTGTTGCCGTGAATGATGTAGTCGTCACCATCGCGTACAGCTGTGGTCCGAATGGCCTGCAAATCAGTGCCGCAGTCAGGTTCAGTCAACGCGATGCCGCCGCGCAACTCTCCTGTCGCAAAGCGCGGTAAGAAAGCGCGCTTTTGCTCTTCAGTGCCGTTTCTCTGCAGCGCTGCAGCCATAATGATATGTGAATTGATAATGCCAGAAACCGACATCCACACGACCGAAATATGTTCGATGATTTTGGCGTAGGTCACAGTCGATAAGCCAAGGCCACCATACTCAGGGGCAATGAGGCAGCCGAAGAGGCCCATTTCTTTCATCTTCTCGACAATCTCCGCCGGGTATTCATCGTCATGCTCGAGTTGCCAAGCGTAAGGCTTCACTTCTTTTTCTAAGAAACGATCGACCATGTCGAGAATGATGCGTTCCTGATCTGCGTCTTGAGTACTCATTGTTTCTAATCTCCGGTGCTGCGCTTAGTTTGTTAATAGGTAAATAAAATGGGGTTTAGGCGATACGACCGAGACATATCGCCAAGTCTCGGGCCGAACCTTTTTCAAGGCTTAATACTCGTTCTTCGATTTCAAGACTGCGCGCTGCCGATACCTGTCGAGCGGCGTTGTCGCGATATTTTGTAATGATGTCTTGAGCAGTGAGTGGCCGATCCACCGAGCCGCGGTTCATCGCTTCACGCTCACGAATGATGCGACCATCTTTTAGTTCGACAATCACCTCACCATCGAAGTACTTAGGGAATCGACTAGCAGGATCCACCGAGTATTCAGTAATTGCCGCCAGTGCCAAGACCTTAGCGTCTGACAAGGCAGGCTCGTCGATATCATCCAGCGTCAGGCGCCCTTTTAACAAAGCCGTGCCGACTAAATAAGGGATGCTGAACTGCGCTTCGTACGAATTCGCGGGCTTACGTTTAGCTGCTTCGGGCTCACAAACAATTTGCACGACTTCAGCAGGCACAAGCACCTCAACGCGTTTGATCTGATCCGCACGTACACCTTGGGCGTAAATACGCGCAGCGGCGTCAACGCCGGCGTGGGTTAAATGGCATGCGGGCAGAGGCTTGACCGATACGCGCTCTAATTCCCAGACCTTACCAAGATCTTTTGTGGCCAAGCTTAAGTCGTAATCGTCACGACCAGCGAGGTGGCTGGCATATAAGCCGAAGCGCCCCTCATAGGCTAGGCGTGTTCCGGTATAGCCATGGCGACCGAAGGTCGCAGCCGTCACGCCCGCATACCCCGCCCACCCAGGATGCATCCGCTTATTCCAGGCACCGTCATTGAGAAACTCCAGACT